>JBDLTM010000126.1:0-6870 GCA_039805805.1 Pseudomonadota bacterium
CGATGGCGAGACCGCGCGCCAGATGCGCGAGCTCCTCGAGACCATCCAATCGCTGCGCGCCGACAAGATCAGCCTGCGCCTGGACGGCCAGGACTTGCGCAAGCCGTCCTTCGCGCTGCAGCGCTCCGACGGCAGCCTGAAGCTGCGCTTCGCGGGCCTGCCGCTGGGCCACGAGTTCACCTCCCTGGTGCTGGCCTTGCTGTGGACCGGCGGCCATCCCCCGAAGGTCGAGCAGGAAGTGATCGATCAGATCAAGGCACTGGACGGCGACTTCAGCTTCGAGGTCTACATGTCGCTGTCCTGCCACAACTGCCCCGACGTGGTGCAGGCGCTCAGCCTGATGGCGGTGCTGAACCCCAAGGTCAAGACCACGGTGATCGAGGGCGGCGCCTTCCAGGCCGAGGTCGAGGAGCGCCAGGTCATGGCCGTGCCCATGGTGCTGCTCAACGGCGAGGTGTTCGGCTCGGGCCGCATGACGGTCGAGGAGATCGTCGCCAAGCTCGACAGCAACTCGGCGGCACGCGAGGCCGCCCGGCTCAGCGAGAAAGCCCCCTACGACATGCTGATCGTCGGCGGCGGCCCGGCGGGCGCGGCGGCGGCGGTCTATGCGGCGCGCAAGGGCATCCGTACCGGCGTGGCAGCCGAGCGCTTCGGCGGCCAGGTCAATGACACGCTGGCGATCGAGAACTACATCTCGGTGCTCGAGACCGACGGGCCGAAGTTCGCCGCCGCGCTCGAAGCCCAGGTGCGCCACTACGGCGTCGACATCATGAACCTGCAGCAGGCGGTCAGGCTGCTGCCGGCCGAGACCGAGGGCGGCCTGGTCCAGGTCGAGCTGGCCAACGGCGGCGTGCTGCGCAGCCGCACGGTCGTGCTGTCCACCGGCGCGCGCTGGCGCAACGTCAACGTCCCGGGCGAGCAGGAGTACAGGAACCGGGGCGTGGCCTATTGCCCGCACTGCGACGGCCCGCTGTTCAAGGGCAAGAGAGTCGCGGTGATCGGCGGCGGCAACTCGGGCGTCGAGGCCGCGATCGACCTGGCCGGCATCGTGGCCCATGTGACGCTGGTCGAATTCGCCGACCAGCTCAAGGCCGACGCCGTGCTGGTGTCCAAGCTCAAGAGCCTGCCCAACGTCAGCATCCATGTCAACGCCCAGACCACCGAGATCACCGGCGACGGCCAGAAGGTCGACGGCATCCGCTACCAGGACCGCGCCAGCGGCCAGGAGCACCATGTGGCGCTCGAGGGCGTGTTCGTGCAGATCGGCCTGGTGCCCAATACTGAGTGGCTCAAGGGCACGGTGGAGCTGTCCAGGTTCGGCGAGATCGTGGTCGACGCCAAGGGCCACACCAGCGTGGCGGGCGTGTTCGCCGCCGGCGACTGCACGACGGTGCCGTACAAGCAGATCGTGATCGCCGCGGGCGAGGGCGCCAAGGCTGCGCTGTCCGCCTTCGACCACCTGATCCGCACGCCGGCAGCGACCTGATCGCGCCGCCAAGCCCGGGGTGTTCAGGGTGCCCCATGAAAAACGGCCTCGATCGAGGCCGTTTCCATCGACTCAGAGCCTCTTGACCAGCACCATCGAGCGCCGGTCCCAGTTGTACTTCTTCTTGCGCGCTTCGGGCAGCCAGTCGGGGTCCACCGCCTGGAAGCCGCGCTTGATGAACCAGTGCATGGTGCGGGTGGTCAGCACGAAGATGCTCTTGAGCCCCATGATGCGGGCGCGCTGCTCGATGCGCTTGAGCAGCTTCTCGCCGTCGCCCTGGCCCTGCGCCTGTGGCGATACCGTGACGGCAGCCATCTCGCCCGTGCCGGCTTCGGGGTAGGGGTAGAGCGCGGCACAGGCGAAGATCACGCCGTCGTGCTCGACGATGGTGTAGTGGCCGATGTCGCGCTCGATCTCGGTGCGGTCGCGCTTGACCAGGGTGCCGTCCTTCTCGAACGGCTCGATCAGCTGCAGGATGCCGCCGACGTCGTCCGCGGTCGCCTCGCGCAGTTCCTCCAGCCTCTCGTCGACCACCATGGTGCCGATGCCGTCGTGCACGTAGACCTCCAGCAGCAGCGAGCCGTCGACCGCGAACGGAATGATGTGGCTGCGCTCGACCCCGGCCTTGCAGGCGGTCACGCAATGCTGCAGGTAGAAGGCGGTGTCGGTCGGCTGCAGCGCGCGCGGTGCCTGGGCCAGGATCTGCACGGCTTGAGCCAGCGGCAGTTCGGTGTCGACGGGATTGTCCTCGCCGGCAGGCTCGAACGGCTGCACGCGGATGCCGGGCACCTCGGCCAGGAACAGCAGTTTGTCGGCCTTCAGCGCGATCGCCACGCTGGTCGCCACTTCCTCCATGCTGAGGTTGAAGGCCTCGCCGGTGGGCGAGAAGCCGAACGGCGACAGCAGCACCAGCGCGCCCATGTCGAGCGTGCGCGCGATGCCCTGCACATCGACCTTGCGCACCAGGCCGGAGTGCTGGTAGTCGACGCCATCGATGATGCCGACCGGGCGCGCGGTGATGAAGTTGCCCGAGATCACCCGCACCGTGGCGCCGGCCATCGGCGTGTTGGGCAGGCCCTGGCTGAAGGCGGCCTCGATCTCGTAGCGCAGCTGGCCGGCGGCTTCCTGTGCGCAGTCGAGCGCGACGCCATCGGTGATGCGGATGCCGTGATGGTATTTGGGCTGATGGCCCTTGGCCGCGAGCTGCTCGTTGACCTGGGGCCGGAAGCCGTGCACCAGCACGATGCGCACGCCCATGCTCTGGATCAGCGCCAGGTCCTGCACCAGGTTGGGCAGCTTGCCCGACGCGATCGCCTCGCCCGGCACGCCGACGACGAAGGTCTGGTTGCGGAACTTGTGGATATAGGGTGCCACCGAGCGGAACCAGGGCACGAAGGTGAAGTTGAAGACGGTGGACATGCGGTGAATATGGAGCGGCGGGCGCGGATGGCTACCCTTTAGGATAATCGAGGGTTTCGCATCCCACGGAAGTTTGCCACTTGCAGCCCGCCACTTTCACCATCGAGTTCCCCGAATCCCTGCCGGTGTCGGCGCGCCGCCACGAGATCGAAGCCGCCATCGACCGACATCAGGTCGTCATCGTCTGCGGCGAGACCGGGTCCGGCAAGACCACCCAGCTGCCCAAGATCGCGCTGGCGATGGGGCGCGGCAGGTGCAACGCCAAGCCGGGCGAGAAGGGTCGGCTGATCGGCCACACGCAGCCGAGGCGGATCGCGGCCAGCTCGGTCGCGACCCGCATCGCCGAGGAACTCAGGACGCCGCTGGGCGAGGTGGTCGGCTACAAGGTGCGTTTCCATGACCGCCTGAGCAGGAACGCCTCGGTCAAGCTGATGACCGACGGCATCCTGCTGGCCGAGACGCAGACCGACCCGCTGCTGCAGGCCTACGACACGCTGATCATCGACGAGGCGCACGAGCGCAGCCTCAACATCGACTTCCTGCTCGGCTACATCAGGCAGATCCTGCCGCGTCGTCCCGACCTCAAGGTGATCGTGACCTCGGCGACGATCGACGCCGAGCGCTTCGCGCGCCATTTCGAGTCGGCCAGGGGGCCGGCGCCGGTGATCATGGTCTCGGGCCGCACCTTCCCCGTGGAGCAGCGCTACCGGCCCTTCGAGGAAAGCCGCGACTACGACCTCAACGACGCGATCGCCGATGGGGTCGACGAGCTCTGGCGCGGCGGGGCCCACGCGGGCGACATCCTGGTCTTCCTGCCGGGCGAGCGCGAGATCCGCGAGGCGGCCGACCACCTGCGCAAGCATCTCTCGCACCAGCCGGTGCTGCGCAGCGCCGAGGTGCTGCCGCTGTTCGCGCGACTCAGCGCGGCCGAGCAGGACCAGATCTTCAAGCCGCATGGCCAGCGCCGTATCGTGATCGCGACCAACGTGGCCGAGACCTCGCTGACTGTGCCCGGCATCCGCTACGTGATCGACGCCGGCACCGCGCGCGTCAAGCGCTACAGCCTTCGCAGCAAGGTCGAGCAACTGCTGGTCGAGCCGATCAGCCAGGCGGCTGCGAACCAGCGTGCCGGCCGCTGCGGCCGGGTCGCGGATGGCATCTGCATCCGGCTCTACGACGAGTCCGACTTCAACGCGCGGCCGCGCTTCACCGATCCCGAGATATTGCGGTCCTCGCTGGCCTCGGTGATCCTGCGCATGAAGTCGCTGCACCTGGGCCATGTGGAGGATTTCCCCTTCCTGGAGGCGCCGAGCCGGCGCGCGATCACCGACGGCTATCAGTTGCTCAATGAACTGGGCGCGGTCGACGATGCCAACGAGCTCACGCCGCTGGGCGCCGAGCTGGCCAGGCTGCCGCTGGACCCGCGCGTGGGTCGCATGATCCTCGAGGCACGCAGCCGCAACGCGCTCGACGAGGTACTGGTCATCGCATCGGCCTTGAGCGTGCAGGACGTGCGCGAGCGCCCGATCGAGGCCCAGGCCCAGGCCGACCAGGCCCACGCCAAGTTCGACGACGAGAAGAGCGAGTTCACCAGCTACCTCAAGCTCTGGAAATGGCTGGAGGAGGCGCGCGGCGGCAAGCCCCATGCAGCGCCAGCCAAGGGGCAGGCGGCGGCTGCACAGGCCGGCGGCAGGATCGGCTTCGCCGAGCTCAAGGCGCTGCGCAACAAGCTGCCCGCGCCCGCGCCCGAGCCGGCTGTGCAGGCAGCTGCGCATCCCGGCGCCACGCACAAGCTCTCGAACCGCCAGTACGAGGCGCTGCTGCGCCAGAACTACATCAGCGTGCGGCGCGTGCGCGAGTGGCGCGACATCCACAGCCAGCTCCACACCGTGGT
Source organism: Pseudomonadota bacterium (assembly GCA_039805805.1). Lineage (GTDB taxonomy): Bacteria > Pseudomonadota > Gammaproteobacteria > Burkholderiales > Burkholderiaceae_C > Malikia. The sequence goes on from JBDLTM010000126.1 coordinate 4,800, forward strand.
AGCCGAGCATGGCTGGAAGCTCAACAGCCTGCCGGCCAGCTACGAGCAGCTGCACCTCTCGATGCTGTCGGGCCTGCTCGGAAACATCGGCTGCAAGCACGACAGCGAGGACTTCTACCTCGGTGCGCGTGGCATCAAGTTCCATCGCCATCCCGGCGCGCACCTCTCCAAGCGCCCCGGGCGCTGGATCGTCTGCGCCGAGCTGGTCGAGACCGCGCGCCTGTTCGGCCGCGGCATCGCCGCGATCGAGCTGCAATGGCTGGAGCAGGTCGGCGCGCATCTGCTAAAAAAACAGCTGCTCGAGCCACACTGGGAGAAGAAGGCCGGCGAGGTCGTCGCCTACGAGCGCGCCACACTCTATGGCCTGGTCGTCTACAGCCAGCGCCGCATGAGCTACGGCAAGGTCGATCCGGCCGGAGCACGCGAGATCTTCATCCGCGAGGCGCTGGTCGCGCAGGACTGGGACAGCAGGCTGCCCTTCCTGGCCGCCAACAAGCGCCTGATCGCGCAGGTCGAGGAGCTCGAGCACAAGTCGCGCCGCCAGGACGTGCTGGTCGACGAGCAGCTGATCTACGCCTTCTACGACGCGCAGATCCCGGCCGAGATCTGCAGCGGGCGCGAGCTGGAGCAATGGTGGCGCGACGCTTCCAAGGGTCACAGCAAGCTGCTGCATCTCACGCGCGACGAGCTGATGCGCCACGAGGCCGCCGGCATCACCACCGACGCCTTCCCCAAGCTGATCAAGATCGGCGGCGTCGACTGCGCTGCGAGCTACCTGCACCAGCCGGGCGACGCCAAGGACGGCATCACCGTCAGCCTGCCGCTGTTCGTGCTTAACCAGGTCGGCGATGAGCGCTGCGAATGGCTGGTGCCCGGCATGCTCAAGGACAAGATCCAGGCGCTGCTCAAGAGCCTGCCACAGAAGCCACGCGCGCGCCTGGTGCCGCTGCCCGAGAGCGCCGACAAGCTCGCCGCCACGCTGACCGATCCCGAGCGCTGGGCGCAGGGATCGCTGACCGACGCGCTCCTGAAGGAGGTGCGCCAGCTCACCGGCCTGGACGTCAAGCGGGCCGACTTCAAGCTCGAGATGCTGCAGCCGCACCACTTCATGAACCTGCGCCTGGTCGACGAGCACGGCCGCCAGCTGGCCCAGGGCCGCAACCTGCCGGCGCTCAAGGCTGAGTGGGGCGTCAAGGCGCGCGGCGCCTTCCAGGCGCTGGCCAGCCTGCGCGTGGCCAGCCTCGGGGCGGGCGAGGGCGGCAGCGCCGATGCCAAGCCTGGTAGCAAGGCCGCGCATCCTGCAGCGCCGGCCTCAGGCCAGGCTGGTGCGGGCAAGGCCCAGGCCAGCGCGCAGCCGGGCACTGGCGCCAAGCCAGGCAAGGCCGCCGAAGTGCAGCCCGCCGCCGACGCCGCGCAGCGCCACACCGCCTGGACCTTCGGCGAATGGCCCGAGATCATGGAGATCCGCAAGGGCGGCCAGACGCTGATCGGCTTCCCGGCGCTGATCGACGCGGGCGACGCGGTGACGATCGAGGTCTTCGACGAGCCCGAGGTCGCGGCGCGCAAGCACCGCGCCGGCCTGCGACGCCTGTTCGCGCTGCAGATCCGCGATGCGCTCAAGTACCTCGAGAAGAACATCCCCGACCTGCAGAAGATGGCGGTCGCCTACATGGGCCTGGGCACGCAGGAGGAACTGCGCGAGCAGATCATCAATGTCGCGATCGAGCGCGCCTTCCTGCTCGATCCTTTGCCTGCCGATGCCGAGGCCTTCAAGCGCCGCCTCGACGAGGGGCGCGGGCGCCTGACGCTGATCGCCAACGAGGTCGCGCGCCTGTGCGGCACCGTGCTGGCCGAGCACTCGGCCGCCGTTCGCAAGCTCAAGGACTGCAAGTTCGCGCCCGAGGCGGTGGCCGACGCCAGCCAGCAGCTGCTGCGCCTGGTCTCCAAGCGCTTCCTGATGGAGGCGCCCTGGACCCAGCTGCAGCATCTGCCGCGCTACTTGAAGGCCATCGTGCTGCGGCTCGACAAGTACCGCGCCGACCCCGCGCGCGATGCCTCGCGCATGGCCGAG
>JBDLTM010000127.1:0-6853 GCA_039805805.1 Pseudomonadota bacterium
CCTGGGCGGCCAGGTACTTGTGCATGGCCTGGCGTAGCCAGGGCGCCGGCTGGCCATGACCCAGGCGGGAAAACAGGCTCTCCTTGGTCGCATTGAGCGCATCGACCACGCGGCCGTTGTGCAGCGCGAGCTCGAGCCGGCGGCGCTGGCGGTCTGCGCCCGGGACCGGCTCCAGCAGCAGCGCCTTGAGCCGCAGGTATTCGCCGAGCAGGGCGTAGAGCTGGGACAGGCGATGCCGCACCGTGGGCTTGGGCCAGATCGCGGCCCAGAGCAGCGAGATCAGTCCATACCAGACCGCGCCGCCGAACAGGTAGGGCGCGAGCTCGTGGGCCCGGCCTCGCAGGTTCTCGGCGGACAGCGCGGCGTAGATGAACAGCACCAGCGCGCCGAAGGCCAGCGCCCGGTAGCGCTCGCCCAGCGCGCCCAGCAGCGTCAGCACGAAGGCTGACAGCGCCAGCGCCCCCGCCAGCAGCGCCGGCCAGGGCAGGGTCAGCCAGACGGCCGCCATCATCAGCGCGAAGCTTAGCAAGGCGAGCAGCAGGGTCTTGAGCCGGCCGCGCCAGTCGTCGTCGGTCTCGGTGAAGGCGCAGGCCATGACGCCGAGTACCACCGGCATCAGCTCGTCCTCCCAGCCCGCGCGCCAGCCCAACGCGAGCACGCAGCCGAGAGCGAGCAAAGCCTGCATGCCGCGGGTGAAGCCTTCGTGGTTGCGCGCGCGCTGCCAGCTGGCGATCCAGTTTTCGTTCACCCAGTCCTGCCTTTCAGAAAACCAGCACCACCCCCAGGGCTCAGGTCCAGGGCCCTATCCGATGAATCAGGGCCTGAACTTGATCACGAAGGTCGTGTCGGGCATGCGACCATTCTCGTCCTTGGGCAGATAGCCGGCCCGCTCGATCGCGCGCAGCACGGTCTGGTCGAAGGACGCGTTGCCGCTCGACTTGAGCAGTCGCTGGTTCAGGATGGTGCCGTCGGGCAAGGTCCTGATCTCGGCCTCGGCGCTCAGGTGGGACGGGAACTGCTCCGGCGCGTCGTAGAAGGACTTGATGCGGGCCGCGACCTTGGCCGCATAGCCAGCCGAGGCGCCGCTGCCTCCAGCCCCCGAGCCAGCGTTCGACCCGCCTGCGCTACCGCCGGCCGAACCCGATCCGCTGCCCTTGCCCTTGCCCTCGCCGCCGGCCTGGCCCATCATGCGCGCGAGCTGCTGCTTGCGTTCCGCCTCGATCCGGGCTGCATCGGCCTTGTCGCGCGCCGCCTTCTCCTTCTCGGCCTTCTCTTTCTCGGCTTTTTCCTTGGCCAGCTGCTGGGCCTTTTCCTTGGCCGCTTTTTCCTTTGCCGCCTGCTCGGCGCGCTTCTTCTCCTCGGCCTTGCGCTCCTGCTCCTGCTTGAGCTTTTCCTGCTTGGCCTTCTCGATCTTGGCCTGTTCGCGCTCGCGGGCTTCCTTCTGCTCGGCTTCGCGCTTCTTGCGATCGGCTTCCTTGCGTGCCTCTTCCTTCTTCTTCGTCTCGAGTTCGCGCTGGCGCTCCAGTTCCTCCTGGCGGCGCTTTTCCTCCTGCTGCTTGCGCTGCAGCGCGATCTGCGCCTCTGTCGGGCCCGCATTGGCCTTGGGCTTCTCGACCGCCTGGCTAACGGGCGGCTTGACCGGCGCAGCCGGCTTGGGCGGCGGCACCGGATCGGGTTCGGACGGGGCCGGCTCGGGTTCGACCGCCTGCGGCGCGGCAGCAGCTGGCAGCGCGGCCCAGAGCTCGGCCGAGACGGCGGCGGCCGGGGCGTCCTGCTTCCAGCTCACGCCCCAGGTCAGCGCGATGACCAGCAGCGCGTGCACGCCGAGCGCGAGCAGCAGCGGACCACGCCAGCGCGCGTCGCGCGGCGGGCTGAAATCCTGTGGGTCAGCCGAGATCTTCATGCTGGGCGCCCGTCAGGGATTCTGCTGCACCGACAGGCCCACGCGCTGGATGCCGGCTCGCTGCAGCTTGTCCATCACCTGCACCACGTTCTCGTACTTGACGTTCTTGTCGGCGCTGATGACGACCGGCACCGCAGCCTGGCCGGGCTCGGCCGGACCCTGCAGCTCGCGCACCCGCTCGACCAGGCCGGCGAGCTCGACAGCCTGTGCCTTGGCATTGCTGGCGCCGTCCTTGATCTTGAGAACGGCGTCGGCCTCGACGATCACCTGCACGAAGCGGTCGGGCTGGCGGTCCGCCTGGCCCACGCTGGGCAGCTCGATCTGGCTCGGCGTGAGCATCGGCGCCGTGACCATGAAGATGATCAGCAGCACCAGCATCACGTCGATGAACGGGACCATGTTGATCTCGTTCTTGGTGCGGCGGCCTCTGCCGCGGGATGAGACTGCGGGCATGTGGCGAGTCCCTTCCTCAGTGCGCTGCCGAGCCCTGCGCCGGGCTGGCGCCGACGCTGCGGTTGAGGATGTTCGAGAACTCTTCCATGAAGGTCTCGAGCTGGTTGGCCGCGCGGTCGATGTCGTGGGTGAAACGGTTGTAGAAGATCACCGCCGGAATCGCCGCGAACAGGCCGATCGCGGTCGCCACCAGCGCCTCGGCAATGCCGGGCGCCACGGTCGCGAGCGTGACCTGGGTCAGCGCGGCCAGGCCGGTGAAGGCGTGCATGATGCCCCAGACCGTGCCGAACAGGCCGACATAGGGCGAGACCGAGCCGACCGAGCCGAGGAAGTCGAGGTTGACCTCGAGTGCGTCGATCTCGCGCTGGTAGCTCGCGCGCATCGCGCGCCGCGCGCCGCCCAGCAGCGTGTCGGCGTCGTTGATGCGCTTCTCGCGCAGCTTCTGGAACTCCCGCATGCCGCTGGCGAAGATGCGCTCCATCGGGCTGCCCTGGTGGGCGTTGCGCGTCGCAGCCAGGTACAGCTCGCTCAGGCTGGCGCCGGACCAGAAGTCGCGCTCGAACACCTCGGTCAGGCGCTGCACGCGCTTGAGCGCGAACACCTTGCGGAAGATCGCCGCCCAGCTGATGACGGAAACGGTCAGCAGCAGCAGCACCACGGCTTGCACCACCCAGCTGGCGTTGAGCAGCAGCGAAACAATCGAGAAATCGTGGGTCATGGGGTCAGCAGTTGCAGGATGTCAGATGGGATACGGGCGGGTCTCATGCGGTCCGCGTCGACCCAGCCGATGCGGATGCGGCCTTCGCACAGCAGCTGGGCGCGTTGCTCGCCGTCGAGCAGCCAGGCCTGCTGCTCAAGCAGCAGCGAGGCGCGGCCGAGCTCGCTCACGCTGGCCGTGACCTCGATGCGGTCATCGAGCCGGGCGGGGCGGTGATAGTCGAGCGTGGCGCCACCGACGACGAACATGCCGCCGCTGGTCTCGCGCAGCTCGCGCTGGTTGATGCCCAGGCTGCGCAGCCATTCGGTGCGCGCGCGCTCGAAGAACTTGAGGTAGTTGGCGTAGAACACGATGCCCCCGGCATCGGTGTCCTCCCAGTAGACCCTCACCGGCCAGCGGAACTCCAGCGTATCGGCCATCGGCTCAGTTTTTGCGCTGCGGATCGCGCGCGACTTCCTCGGCGCGCAGCTGCGCCGCGAGCTGGTTGAGCACCCCGTTGACGTACTTGTGGCCATCGGTGCCGCCGAAGGACTTGGCCAGCTCGATGCACTCGTTGATGACGACCCGCCAGGGCACGTCAACGCAGTGCTTGAACTCGTAGGCGCCGATCCAGAGCACGGCGCGCTCGACCGGCGAGATCTCGGCCAGGCTGCGGTCGAGCAGCGGCGTGATCGCACCGTCCAGCGCCTCGGACTGCTCGATGCAGCCATGCAGCAGGGCGTCGTAATGGGCGCTGTCGGCCTTGTGAAAGCCGTTGAGGTCGCGCGTGAACGCGTCGATCGCGGCGGCTTCGTTGCGTCCGACCAGGTGCTGGTAGAGGGCCTGCAGCGCGAACTCGCGCGCGCGGGTACGGCCGGACTTCTCGCTCGCCTTCTTGTGGCCTTGGGGGATGTTCTTCGTCATGCCGGGTTCAGCTCGCTCAGCAGGTGGGCCATCTCGACGGAGACCAGGGCCGCGTCACGGCCCTTCTCGTCCTGGCGCGCGACGGCCTGCGACAGGTTCTCGGTGGTGATGATCGCGTTGGCGATCGGCAGGCCGTAGTCGAGCGAAACGCGCGTGATGCCGGCGGCCGACTCGTTGCAGACCAGCTCGAAATGGTAGGTCTCGCCGCGGATCACGCAGCCGAGCGCGACCAGCGCGTCGAAGCGCTCGCTTTCGGCCATCGCCTGCAGCGCCACCGGCACTTCGAGAGCGCCAGCCACCTTCACGTGCACGATGTGCTCGTCGCTCACGCCCAGCGCCTTGAGCTCGGCCAGGCAGGCGGCTGCGAGCGCGTTCGTGATGCCCTCGTTGAAGCGGGCCTGCACGACCCCGATCCGCAACTTGCTGCCGTCGAGCTTGACGGCCTGTCCTTTTTCTGCACCCAACATGTTCAATCTTCCTGGTTCTTGCTGATGAAGCCGGTCACTTCGAGCCCGTAGCCCGCCATGCTCGGCATGCGGCGCGGCGTGCCGAGCAGCTGCATCTTGTTGACCCCGCATTCGCGCAGGATCTGGGCGCCGACGCCATAGGTGCGCAGGTCCATGCGGCCGCGCTCGGGCGCCTGCGCCGACCTGGCCTTGCCCTCGAACTGGGCCAGCAGCTGGTCGGCGGTCTCGCCGCAGTTGAGCAGTACCGCCACGCCCTGGCCCCGTTCAGCGATGTAGCGCAGGCTGGTCTCCAGCGTCCACGAATGCATCGAGCGGCCGACCTCGAGCGCGTCGAGCACCGACAGCGGCTCGTGCACGCGCACCGGCACCACGTCCTGCTCGCTCCATTCGCCCTTGACCAGCGCCAGGTGCAGCGAGCCGCTCGGCCCGTCGCGGAAGGCATGCGCCATGAAGGTGCCGAAGGCCGTGTCGAGCGGACGGCTGCTGAGCTTGTTCACCAGCGACTCGTTGGCGCTGCGGTACTCGATCAGGTCGGCGATGGTGCCGATCTTCAGGCCATGCTCGGCAGCGAACAGCTGCAGGTCGGGCAGGCGCGCCATGGTGCCGTCGTCGTTCATGATCTCGCAGATCACGGAAGCCGGCGAGCAGCCTGCCATCGCGGCGAGGTCGCAGCCGGCCTCGGTATGGCCGGCACGCATCAGCACGCCGCCGTCGACCGCCTGCAGCGGGAAGATGTGGCCCGGCTGCACCAGGTCGGTCGGCTGGCTGGCCTTGTCCACCGCGACCTGGATCGTGCGGGCCCGGTCGGCGGCCGAGATGCCGGTGGTCACGCCCTCGGCGGCCTCGATCGAGACCGTGAAGGCGGTGGAGTAGACGGTGCCGTTGCGCGCGGCCATCGGCGGCAACCTGAGGTATTCGCAGCGCTCGCGGGTGAGCGTCAGGCAGATCAGGCCACGGCCGAACCGGGCCATGAAGTTGATCGCCTCGGGCGTGACATGGTCGGCGGCCAGCACCAGGTCGCCTTCGTTCTCGCGGTCCTCCTCGTCGACCAGGATCACGATCCGGCCGGCCTTCATTTCGGCGACGATCTCCTCCACAGGGGAAATCGCCACGGGCGTCAGGGCTTGATTCATTGGGGGGCTTTCTCGGCGGCGCTGCCGCTCAACATGCGCTCGACGTAGCGCGCGATCAGATCGATCTCGAGGTTCACCGGCGAGCCTGCCTGCAGGCTGCCCAGCGCCGTGTTCTGCACCGTGTGCGGGATCAGGTTGATGCTGACCTCGCAACCCTCGGCCAGGTCTGCGACGCGGTTGACGGTCAGGCTCACGCCGTTGACGGTGATCGAGCCCTTGTACGCCAGGTACCTGGCCAGCGCGGCAGGCGCCAGGATGCGCAGCTCCCAGCTCTCGCCCACCTGCCCGAAGCTGGCGACATGGCCGATGCCGTCGACATGGCCCGAGACGATGTGGCCGCCCAGGCGGTCATGCGCGCGCAGCGCCTTCTCCAGGTTGACCGGGCCCTCGCGGTCGAGGCCGGCCGTCTTGTCCAGCGACTCGGCCGAGATGTCGATGGTGAAGCGTCCTGCCGCCACGTCGAAGCTGGTGACGGTCATGCAGGCGCCATTGAGCGCAATGCTGTCGCCCAGGCCGACGTCGTCGAGATAGCCGACGGGCGCCTCGACGCTGAGGCGCTTGCCGTGTTGCAAAGAACTGCCGAGCGGCTGGACGGCGACGATGCGCCCCACGCCTGTGATGATGCCGGTAAACATCCCTGCATTTTCGCAGAGAAAGGCCTGCCCCGACCGCAAGAGGTCTTGCATCGGGTGATCGAGGCTTTGCCAGGTTAGTTTTTGCAATATGAAATGATAATTTCACCGAGTGAAAATTCATGATGGACTTGGGTCGTCGCCTATGTCATTTGGTGATCATGTTTTTTGCATTGAGAAAACAAACATGCAAGTCATTGATAATCAATGAAATAAAAAAATTCATGTATAAGACATAAGATGTGTCTTTAGTCTTATAGAAGACCTAGAATGATTCCAACGGCACCAGAAAAGCAGCAGCAAAACTGGTTGCCAACCGATCCGAAACGTCAACCCAAGGAGAGTTCCATGTCGCAGAACCTGAACCAGCAACTGAGCCGCCAGCAGCAGATCGAGGCCCTCGAGAAGGACTGGGCCAACAACCCGCGCTGGAAGGGCGTCAAGCGCGGCTACTCCGCCGCCGACGTGGTCCGCCTGCGTGGCAGCCTGCAGCCCGAGTACACCCTGGCCCAGCGCGGCGCCACCAAGCTGTGGGACAAGATCAACGGCGGCGCCAAGAAGGGCTACGTCAACGCCTTCGGCGCGATCTCCGCCGGCCAGGCGATGCAGCAGGCCAAGGCCGGCCTGGAAGCCGTGTACCTGTC
>JBDLTM010000128.1:0-6743 GCA_039805805.1 Pseudomonadota bacterium
CGGCCACGCGCTGGCCGCGCAGGCGCTGGATCGCTTCCACGCCCTGTTCAAGCGCGAGGAACTGGTGCTCGACAAGTGGTTCGCGCTGCAGGCCGGCGCCTGCGACCGCGGCGGCAACATCCTGCCCGTCGTCAAGCAGCTGCTGGCCCACCCCGACTTCCACCTGCGCAACCCGAACCGCGCGCGCAGCGTGATCTTCAGCTACTGCAACGCCAACCCGGGCGCCTTCCACCGCGCCGACGCGGCCGGCTACGTGTTCTGGAGCGAGCGCGTGCTCGAGGTCGACGCCTTCAACCCGCAGGTCGCCGCGCGCCTGGCGCGCGCGCTCGACCGCTGGAAGAAGCTCGCTGAACCCTACCGCAGCGCCGCGCGAGAGGCGATTGCCCGCGTCGCCGCCAAGCCCGACCTCAGCAACGACGTGCGCGAAGTCGTCACGCGCGCCCTGGCCGACTGATCCCACTGAAAGTGAACCCTACATGAGCAAGCCAATCTCACTGACCCGCTACCTGATCGAGCAGCAGCGCGAGCATGGACTGATCCCGTCCGAACTGCGCCTGCTGATCGAGATCGTCGCGCGCGCCTGCCAGCACATCGCCACCAGCGTCAACAAGGGCGCGCTGGGCGACATCATGGGCAGCGCCGGGAGCGAGAACGTCCAGGGCGAAGTCCAGAAGAAGCTCGACATCATCTCCAACGAGGTGCTGATCGAAGCGAACGAATGGGGCGGCCACCTGGCCGCGATGGCGTCCGAGGAAATGGACACCATCCACGTGATCCCGAACCGCTATCCGCAGGGCGAATACCTGCTGCTGTTCGATCCGCTCGACGGCAGCAGCAACATCGACGTCAACGTCTCGATCGGCACCATCTTCTCGGTTCTCAGGAAGCCCAACGACCAGCCCGACACGATCGAGCCGGTCTCGGAAGCCGACTTCCTGCAGGCCGGCCAGCAGCAGGTCGCGGCCGGCTATTGCCTCTACGGCCCGCAGACCACGCTGGTGCTGACGGTGGGCAACGGCGTGACCATGTTCACGCTCGACCGCGAACAGGGCGCCTGGATCATGACCGCCGACCAGGTCCGCATCCCCGAGGACACCAAGGAATTCGCGATCAACATGAGCAACATGCGCCACTGGGACGCCCCGGTCAAGCGCTATGTCGACGAATGCCTGGCCGGCAAGGAAGGCGTGCGCGGCAAGGACTTCAACATGCGCTGGATCGCCTCGATGGTGGCCGACGTGCACCGCATCCTGACCCGCGGCGGCATCTTCATGTACCCCTGGGACAAGCGCGAGCCCAACAAGGCCGGCAAGCTGCGCCTGATGTACGAGGCCAACCCGATGAGCTGGCTGGTCGAGCAGGCCGGCGGCGTCGCGACCAACGGCCGCCAGCGCATCCTGGACATCGAGCCGAGCGAGCTGCACCAGCGCGTCAGCGTGGTGCTGGGCTCGAAGAACGAGGTCGAGCGCGTCACCGCCTACCACCTGGAAGCCGACGCCGCCAAGTGAGGCAAAAACAGGCCTCAAAACCGCTATACTTGAGTGCTGTGACAGCGCAACGCTGACATGCGTGCCGGAATAGCTCAGTCGGTAGAGCAGCTCATTCGTAATGAGAAGGTCGGGGGTTCGATTCCTCTTTCCGGCACCAATAGAATCAAAGACTTAGCCAACCTCACAAGGGTTGGCTTTTTCGTTTCTGGCTTGCTTGTAGGCAATCTGTAGGCAACTTGGGCAGATGCCAACACCTGCGCAAGCTACGCACAGGCGAAAAAAACCCGGCACAGGGCCGGGTCGGTGGTGATGGCTGGCGCAGGGTTTGACCCATGTAGCCGGCGTGTAGCCAAACCAGCGCCAGCTTCCAACCCCATCAATGACCCGGCGCACTGATCGGTTCTAAGGAACGCTGGCCCCGAATTGCCGAGATCGAATCCGCCAGCGCCCGCCCGGGTATGTAAGATCGCCGCCATTTCAGTTTCAACCAAACATGCCGTTCCAATCAATGGATACCTTGATCGACAAGCTGCTAGCAGCCATCCCTGGCAACTGGGAGAAAGTCATCGCGACTTTTCTCCTGGTGTTGCTGGCCGTGCTGCTCACCTACCTCTGGTCGCGTTATCTGGCCCGCGGCGAGATTTCGCCACACAAGCGCAGGCTGCACCTTGTCTGGGCGCGCAACCTGATCTGGCTAGTGGCCCTGCTGGTGATCATCTCAGTCTGGGCCTCGACCATCGCGGGCTTCGCACTCTCATTGGCTGCGGTCGCGGGCGCCTTGCTCATCGTGAGCAAGGAGCTGGTCATGTGCGTCCACGGTTATCTCTATGTGACTCTGGTGCAGCCGTTCAAGGTCGGTGATGCGATTGAGTTCGGCCAGGTCAGGGGACGCGTGATCGACATCGACATGTTCGCCACCACGCTGATCGAGACCGATAGCGCTGGCCAGGTGACCGGCAGCGTGGTCGAGTTTCCCAATGGCATGCTGCTGACGGTGCCGCTGAGGAACACCTCACCGACCGAAGGCTTCTCGCTTCAGCATGTCCGCATCCCGGTGCCAGCACAACTGCTGCATGACCTGGACCGGGTTGAGGAAGCGGCCCTGGCTGCAGCGGATTCGGTCACGAGTGCCTGGCGTCAGCAGGCCATGGCGCATTTCCGCAGAGTCTCGGAAACGCTCTTCATCGACTTTCCTTCTGGCAAGTCCAAGGTGATCTGGGATTTCTCCGATCCGGAAAACCTGATCCTGGTCCTGCGGGTGGCCTGTCCCGCCGAGCAGCGGGCCAATGTCGGCCAGGCCGTTTTCAGGGAAACCTGGCGCAAGCTCGCCGCGACAGCAGCATCCTGATCCCAGGCGTCCTCAAGACTGTTGCCTGGTCGATAGCAGGTGCAGGGAGGGGAGGCCGGAGGTTGGAGTACGGTTCATTTCCCTGCAACCGTAGAGAATATTTTCATATGGATATCATTCTGGCTATGGCCAGTCTGGGTGGTGTGTTGCGAACTGAAGCGTCGCCCGCACGGCTGCTGGTGGCCCTGGACTCCTCTGGGCCGCAGCAGTGCCATCTCCCGCCACGATTTGCTTGGGCCTCATGGAGCCTGACAGTTTGAACCGCCCCGCCAATTCACTACACTGACCGCATGACTTTCCATGCACCAGTGTCTCCGCCATGACCTGCGGCTAATCCCCTGTTTCCGTGGTCAAGCTTGTGGAAAACCCGCCTTCCTCTCCGCCAAGTGCCTGTCAGAAATGGTCTTTTCCATGCTGCTCAAGAAACAGGCAGGCACTGCGTACCCCACCGTCCTCACGCTCAAGCGGGCTGGATCTCGGCCTGCCACGGTGCAGGTTTCTGCGGTGCCATCTACCTGACGCTCCCGGCTGCCCGGTGACACAGTCCTCGAAGAAGGGGCGCAACAGCGCTGCCAGGGTGGACAGCAGATTGTGCCCGGCCAGTTCCGGGACAGCGAATGAGGTCACTCTGTGATGGCCGGGTCAACTCCGACTGGCCGATACCGCCCCAGCCAGCGCTCGAACTCGGCCGCCGGCAAGGGCGTGGAGTAGCAATACCCCTGCCCGGCATCGCAGCCCATTATTCGGAGTTGCTCGGCCACTTCAGGCTGTTCTATGCCCTCGGCTGTGGTCCGCAGTCCCAGGCTGTGGGCCACATCGATGATTGTCTTGACAATCGCTCGATCCCTGGCGTCCTGGTGCAGCTGGGTGATGAAGCTGCGGTCGATCTTGAGCTTGTCCAGCTTGAGTTGCTTGAGATAGGAAAGGCTTGAATAGCCGGTGCCGAAGTCGTCGATCGACAAGCTGATGCCGCGCGCCTTCCAGCGCTCCAGGCTCGACAGCACGTCGTCCTGCAGCAACATGGATTCGGTCAGCTCGAGCTCGAGCCGGCTGGGGTCGAGTCCGCTGAATTCGAGCGCATCGAACACATCCTGTTCGACCTGGCCACGCCGGAACTGGGCCGCTGACAGGTTGACCGCCAGCATGAAATCGCCTATGCCCCTGCGCTGCCATGCTGCCGCTTGCCTGCAGGCCTGCTCCAGTACCCAGCGCCCGATCGGGACGATCAGGCCACTCTCCTCGGCGATCTCGATGAAGTCGGCTGGGGAGATCATCCCCAGTCCGGGCCGGTTCCAGCGAATCAGGACTTCGACCGCGACCAGTTCGCCGCTGTGAAGGGAGAGTTGCGGCTGGTAGTGCAGCTCGAACTCCCCGCGCTTGAGCGCCTCGCGCAGGCCGGCGCAGGTCTGCAGGTAGCGCTGCAGGGCCTCGTTCATATGCTGCTCGAAGATGCGGTAGGTGTTGCGCCCGGCCTTCTTGGCCTGGTAGAGCGCCAGGTCGGCATGCCGCACCAGCGTGCTGACTTCGGCACCATGCTGGGGGTAAACGGCGACGCCGATGGACAGCGAACTGACCAGCCGCAGGCCGCCTTCGATCTCGAGCGCTGTCGTGAACTGTTCCAGAATGCGTTCGCAAACCTGCACGATCTGGCGGCTGGATGAAAGATCGGGAAGCACGACCATGAATTCGTCACCCGAGATCCGGCAGAGCGAATCACTGGCTCGCAGGCTGCGGGTCAGCTTCGTCGCGATCTCCTTGAGCAGGCTGTCCCCGGCGGCGTGGCCGTGGGCATCGTTGACATGCTTGAAATTGTCGATGTCCAGGCAGAGCACGCCGACCTGGGATCCGGTTCTGTGTGCGTAGGCCAGCGCATGCTGCAGCCGGTCCTGACCCAAGGCCCGGTTCGGCAGACCGGTCAGCGTGTCGTGATAGGCCAGGAAGTGGATGTGCTGCTGGGCATGCTTTTCTGCCGTGACGTCCTGCACGATCTCCAGCGTGGCTGCGACGCCCCCGAATTGTGCTGCTGACGAGAGCACATGCACTTCGATCAGGCTGCCATCGCGCCTGCGGTGCTGCTGTTCTTTCAGCGCTCGGCCGGGTCCTGGGTTCACGTCCAGCGGTGGAACCGTCTCTGCCAGGATGTCCTGCAGTTTCATGTCCTGCCATTGCTCAAGGGGCCAGCCGTAATGTTCGCTGGCACGCTCATTGACCATCAGGAAGCGGCCCGTATCGCGCTCGACCAGCCAGGAAGGCAGCGGACTGGCGTTGAATAGCCAGCGGTAACGCAACTCGCTTGCTTCGAGTTCGTCGTTCTTGCGCTTGAGCATGCTCGAGCGCCCTGTCATGCCCAGCAGCAGCATCTGCAGCAAGGCGGCAAACAGTAGAAAGATGCCGCCAATGGCGGGGACGACCCAGTCTGTGGTTCCACTCGGTTCCAAGGGATTCCAGTGCCACGCCGCCAGATAGATCAGGCTGACAATCAGCAAGGCCAGCAATGTCGGGAGCATCAAGCTGTAGCGGCGGCTGAGCCAGACGGCCTGTTGGCCTCCCAGCAGCCAGCTCAGGCTCAGCGGTGCGAACAGCATGATGCCCAGCACGTCGCCGCTGTACCAGTACCACCAGGTCAGGGGAATCAGCTCACCTCCGACCCTGTCCAGCAGTGCCATCGACCAGACACCGAGACTGGCCGATATCACCCCGGCAGCAAGCCCGGCGCGCAGCATGAAGCGCAGCACATCACCTTCACGCTCCAGCAACTGCCAGTCGCATCGAGGACGGCGCTCGATTAGCCAAGCGCCCACGGCAGCCTGCAGCGAAGCTCCACTGGCGTTGGCGATGCCGAACAGCCAGGTCGCTGGCCCCAGGGTATCCCGCTGCCAGCCATTGAGAAGCACCATCAGCAAGGCGCCCAGCCAGACGCCCGGCAGGACCCGGTAGCCATGCACCAGTACAAATGCCAGTGCCAGACCGGCAGCCGGGAAGACCGGGCTGCCGAAGTTGGGCGGTAGCACTAGCGACAAGGCAAGCCAGCCCAGTGCAGCAAAGGACAAGGTCAGCCAGCCGATAGGCCGCAATCGCTCCAGCAGAGAGACCATGAAACTGTTCATTCGATAGTTGAAACGACAGACCGCAGCATGCGCCGGGTCGATGCCCGACCAGCTTGCTGAGGGTCGACTCGGCTTGTCCGATGCGAGCTTTCTGAATCGCCTTGAACGCAAGTCGGCGAAGAGGCGCCGGTTCCGTGGCTTGCTGGCAGCCACGGCATGTGGCGCCGGGACCGCAAGGATGCGCAGGAGCTGATGCAAGCGCAGGGCCGGACTCGCAGTATTGTCGCCCATCAACCGTGGTGAAGCAGCTCAGGGCTGGAGCGATTGAAGGTGCTGGTCATCCACGAGGCCCAGGGCATGAGCCAGCGGGAGTGGCTGGGGCTGGTGGAACTGCAAAGCCTGCTGAAACACGAAGGGTACCGGTGCCAGGGTGCTTGTCCTTCATCTCTTGACTCCTTGGCGACATTTTCAACAAGACTAAGAACTACACTTTTCGGGGGCAACCTCAGATGGCCAGGACCGCAAGAACCAGCGAAACCCCCGCGACCGCGCTGCTCAGGCAGCACCAGGTGGAGTTCACCGAGCACCCTTACGAGTACCTGGAGCACGGCAGCGCGCAGCACAGCGCGAGCGTGCTCGGCGTCGATCCGTTCTGCGTCGTCAAGACGCTGGTGATGCAGGACGATAAGGCCAGGCCGCTGATCGTGCTGATGCACGGCAACCGCAGCGTCTCGACCAAGAACCTGGCGCGCCAGATCGGCGTCAAGTCGGTCGAGCCCTGCAAGCCCGAGGTCGCCAATCGCCACAGCGGCTACCTGGTCGGCGGCACCTCGCCCTTCGGCACGCGGCACCAGATGC
>JBDLTM010000129.1:0-6679 GCA_039805805.1 Pseudomonadota bacterium
ATCGATGCCGTGCGTGCGCTCTGGGCCCATGTGCTGGGCTGAGCTTTTCATCTGACGCCCGGAAAGGCGAAAGCCCGCCGATGCATGGCGGGCTTTTTCATTCGGGGCAGGGCGCCACGCTGGCGCCCGCTCGATCAGAACTTGCGGCTGTACTGGACGCCGATCAGCTGCTGCTTCATGCGGATGGTTTCCTGGGCGCGCGGGTCCATCAGATTGGGGCCGCTGACCGACTGCTCCGGCGCGCGCATGTAGCTGAAGCTCAGCTCGTCCGATGCCGACAGGCGGTAGCTCGCGCCCAGCGTCCAGTGCGTCGTCATGACGCCGGGCGCCAGGATGTTGAAGGTCACGTCGGCCGGGGTGATCGGGTTCTGGCCGCGGTTGACGCCGGCGCGCAGCGTCCAGTCGGCGTTGTATTGCCATTGCGCGCCGAGCTTGAAGACCTCGACGTCGCGCCAGCCGAAGCCGGGGCCGTTGGCCGAGCCCAGCTGTGCCATCACCTGGCTGGCGCCGCCAACCGAGCGCACGCCGCTGTAGTTGATACGCTGGTAGTCGAGCGCGAGCTGCAGCGCCGGAGTCGCCTGCCAGGCTACGCCGAGGTTGAGGTTCTCGGGCAGGTCGAAGCTGCCGCGGTCGGCGAACAGGCCCTGGTACTTCTCGAAGCGGCCCATCTCGACGCGCGGTGACCAGGCGGCGCCTATGCGCACGCCCTCGGTCAGCGCGCCCTGGTAGCCCAGGCGCAGGCCGACGCCGGTGCTGCTGTCGTAGCCGTTGTTGGTGACATGTGCAGGGTCGCTGCTCATGCCGGGCATGGCTGCGAAAGCCTGCAGCCCGCGCATCGCGAAGCGCTGGTAGACCAGCAGTGGCGAGACGCCGACCGCATGGTTCTCGTTCAGCTTGTACGCCAGCGTCGGCGCGACGATCAGCTGGCTCATGTCGACGCCGAGCTTGCCGAAGGGACCAAACAGGTTCTGATCCGCCGGATAGCTGGTGTTCATGCCGCCGTTGCCGTAGACGGTCAGGCCGACGCCGATCTGGTCGTTGACGCGGCGGTTGTAGCCGAACTCCGGGATCAGGAAGGCTTCGTGGCCACTCTGTGCCTCGGCGCCGCCGGTTCGGCTGGCGCTGCGCTCCGGATTGAACAGGTCGACGCCGACGTCGAAGCGGTCGCCGGAGAAGGCCGCAGCTGCCGGGTTGTTGGCGCCGGCAAAGCCATCCTGCGCCAGCGCGGTCGCGGCGCCCGCCATGCCCTTGGCCTTGGTGCCGTAGCCATGGGCGAAATAGCCGTTGGTGGCGAAGGCGGAGGAGGCGCCGAGCGCGAGCAGGGCGGCGAGCGCGGCGGGGCGCAGGGTGTTGGATGAAGTCATGTCGTTGTCGATCTGGAACTGCGAGAAACCGAAATTGTCCACGCAATCCGGATCAGATCCAGCGACTTGATCCTTTTAGGCTTGTTTCGTTCCACGGCCTGCGGCCTGGTCCGGGGTCGGGGTCGGGGCGGCGGCGGGAACTTTTGTCAGTCACCCGTCTCCAACCAGGACAGCAGGCCTCAGCGACTGCTCGAACTGGATTTCTTCGTACCGCCAGGACAACCGGCCGCAGCGGCCGACCGCAAGCCCGAACCGCACATCCTCCTCCTCCCTCTCGCTTGGTTCGGGGCGCCTGGCGGTACCTTTTATGCCCTCGCGCGCGCCCGTCGAACCACCCGGCGGGCGCGCGCTCTTCTACAATCCGGGCCATCATGCAAGCACCCAACACCGTTGAATTCTCCCCCGTCACGGCGCTGTCGCCGCTGGACGGCCGCTATGTCGGCAAGCTCGCCGCCCTGCGCCCCTTCATGAGCGAGTACGGCTACATGCACCGCCGCGTCCAGGTCGAGCTGGCCTGGTTCGAGCACCTGAGCGACGCCGGCTTCGCCGAGTTCGCGCCGCTGTCGCCCGCCGCTCGTGCCCACCTGCGCGCCGTCGTCGCCAACTTCAGCCCGGCCGACGCCGAGGCGATCAAGGCGATCGAGAAGACCACCAACCACGACGTCAAGGCGGTCGAGTACTGGATCCGCGGCAACGCCGCCATGGGCGTCAAGGGCGCCTTCGACGGCTGGCCCGAGCTGCAGAAGGCTGGCGAGTTCGTGCACTTCGCCTGCACCTCCGAGGACATCAACAACACCAGCCACGCGCTGCAGATCAAGGCCGGCCGCGACCAGGTGCTGCTGCCGGGCCTGGACGCCATCATCGACAAGCTGCGCGACATGGCACACGCCTTCGCCGCCGTGCCGATGCTCAGCCGCACCCATGGCCAGACCGCCAGCCCGACCACCGTCGGCAAGGAACTCGGCAACGTCGCCGTGCGCCTGGCTATCGTGCGTGCCAGGATCGCCGAAGTCCAGCTGATGGGCAAGATGAACGGCGCCGTCGGCAACTACAACGCCCACCTGAGCGCCTGGCCCGAGTTCGACTGGGAAGCCTTTGCTCGTGCCGTGGTCGAGACCCCGGAAGCGACCGCCGCTACCCCAGCCGACGCCAGGATCGGCCTGGGCCTGACCTTCCAGCCCTACTCGATCCAGATCGAGCCGCACGACTACATGGCCGAGCTGTTCGACGCCATCGCGCGCAGCAACACCATCATGATCGACCTGGCGCGCGACATCTGGGGCTATGTGAGCTTGGGCTACTTCAAACAGAAGCTCAAGGCCGGCGAGATCGGCTCCAGCACCATGCCGCACAAGGTCAACCCGATCGACTTCGAGAACGCCGAAGGCAATCTGGGCCTGGCCAACGCGATGCTGAAGCACCTGTCCGAGAAGCTGCCGATCAGCCGCTGGCAGCGCGACCTGACCGACTCGACCGTGCTGCGCAACATCGGCGTCGCCATGGGCTACGCTGTGCTGGCGCACCAGTCGTTGATGACCGGCCTGAACAAGCTCGAGCTCAACGAGGAAGCGCTGGCCGCCGACCTCGACGCCGCCTGGGAAGTGCTGGCCGAGCCGATCCAGACCGTGATGCGCCGCTACGGCGTGCCGGGCGCCTACGAGAAGCTCAAGGAAGTGACCCGCGGCAAGAGCGTGACCAAGGAAGCGCTGCACGGCCTGATCGTCTCGCTGGAGATCCCGCAGGCTGACAAGGACCGCCTGCTGGCGATGACCCCGGCCAGCTACATCGGCAAGGCCGTCGAGCTCGCCAACCGCGTCTGAGGACTGCATCTGCCCGCATCGGGGCAGATCGTCAGCAAAGAAGCCCGCTGTTGCGGGTTTCTTTGCTTTGGGCTGACGGACGCCGGATGGCGCCCGTGTTGCTTCAGTTGCCGCCGCGGCGCTTGACGCGTTCCAGCATGCGCTGGACTTCGCCAGCAGGCAGGCCATAGCTGTCAGCGAAGGCGGCCGGCTCCAGACCGCTGGCGCTGTAGGCGCGGTGCAGGGCGGCGTCCTTGGCCGCGCGCGCGGCGGCCTCGTCGAGCGCCTGGTCGAACAGTTCCCGGATCGCCGGGTCGCGGCTCGGCAGCAGCGCGGCGTAGTCCTCGCGGCCCAGGCCCGATGCCTCGAAGGCCTGGACGATGCGCTGGCGCAGCTTGGGCCTGAGGTCCTCCTGGCTGCGTGCCTGGCGCCGCTTGTGCACCTCGAGCAGGGCGTGCAGCACATGTTCGGGAGCCATCGCCTCGACCGCCTGGCCCTGCAGGTCGTGGCGCGCCATGCCGGCGGCCACGCTGCTGAGGTAGCGCGTCGAGCGCGTGTGCTGCGCCAGCGCCGCCTTCAGTCCCTCCTCGTCGATGGCAGCGCCCTGCGCCGCCAGCAGGTCGGCGTAGATGCCGCGCTTGAGCGGGCGCGGGTTATCCCCGAACAGGGTGGGGTATGCGTCGGCGAGCTGGGCCAGCACCGGATGGGAGGGTGCCGGCGCCCGCTGGGCTTGCGGCTTGGCCGGCCCGCGCCGGCGGCGTTGCGGCTGGCCGGGTTTGCGGGCGGTCTGGGGAGCTTGGGCAGTGTGGTCGTTCATGAAAAAATTCTCGCCAGTTGCGGCGTATGCCGATCTTGTGTCATAATAACTGCTTGTCGGGTCGTTAGCTCAGTTGGTAGAGCAGTAGACTTTTAATCTATTGGTCGCAGGTTCGAATCCTGCACGACCCACCAAAAAACCGACACTTGGCCTCATTCGGGCCGGGCCCGTCAGGGTCGTTAGCTCAGTTGGTAGAGCAGTAGACTTTTAATCTATTGGTCGCAGGTTCGAATCCTGCACGACCCACCACTCAAAAACCCCGCAGCCAAAAGCTGCGGGGTTTTTTCGTTCTGGAGCCGGAGTCCGTGGCGGGTAGCGGCTCCTGCCCGAGCCTGGCGCAGCGCGTTGCGCTCGGCTTCTTTTGGCTATACGCTGTAGACAGGTCTGCGCCCACTTGTACCCCCAGGGGTATTGATCTACAATGCGGCGTATCGGGGGAGTCATGCCGGTCGAGTCGTTCTGCCGGCGCTTCCCGCTTCACCGCATGGAGGTAAACATGACTGTCGAACGCTACATCCGCCTGATGGCCGGTTTCTTTGTCATGCTGTCGCTCGCGCTCGGCGTCGAGGGCAGCCCGATCTTCGTCAGCCAGTGGTTCCTGGCCTTCACCGCCTTCGTCGGCTTCAACCTGTTCCAGTCCGGCATCACCGGCTTCTGCCCGCCCAGCATCCTGCTGCGCAAGCTCGGCGTCAAGGAAGGCGACGGCGGCTCCTGCTCCTCGGGCAAGTGCTGCTGACAGCCTGAGTTCCCCGTTGCGCGCCAGCGACTCTATTGCTGCTGGCGCGCTGCCTGGGCCGCATCGTTCCCGGCCCAGGCCGTCACTTGTTCCGCTCCCGAGGAATACCCGATGAAGCACAAGCTGCTCCTGTCCCTGGCCGCCCTGGCATCCCTGTCCGTTCCGCCGCTTGCGCTGGCTGCAGCCGAGGCGCCGCTGGCCACCGTTCCCGTGCAGGACGAAAGCCGGGGGCATGAATCCAGCCTCGATGCGGTGGTCGAGGCGGTGCGCCAGACCACGCTGTCGGCCCAGGTGCCCGGCGCCATCGTGGCGCTCAACGTCAAGGCCGGCGACTCGGTCAAGGCCGGCCAGGAACTGATCCGCATCGATGCCCGCGCCGCCGAGCAGAATGTCGCCGGCAGCGCGGCTCAGGTCGAGGCGGCGCAGGCTGCGCTCAAGGTCGCGAGCCGGGAGCTGGAGCGACAAAAAGCCCTGTTCCAGAAGCAGTACATCAGCCAGGGCGCGCTGGACCGTGCCCTGGCGCAGTGGGAGTCGGCGCAGGCCCAGCTCAAGGCGCTGCAGGCCCAGACCGGTGCGGCGCGGACCCAGTCCGGCTTCTTCGTGCTGAATGCGCCCTACGCCGGCATCGTCAGCGAGGTGCCGGTGGCGCTCGGCGACATGGCGATGCCGGGCCGCCCGCTGCTGACCCTCCACGATCCGTCTGCCCTGCGCGTCACCGCAGCGGTGCCGCAGGCGATGCTGCCCGCGCTGGGCGCGAACCTGAAGGCCGTGCGCTACGAGCTGCCCGGCCTGGCGGGCCAGGACGGTCGCCAGCAGCCGGCGCAGGTCCAGCTGCTGCCCACCGTCGACCCGGTCACGCACAGCGCACAGCTGCGGCTGGTCCTGCCAGAGAATGTCGCGGGCATCATCCCCGGACTGTTCGCGCGCGTCTGGCTGCCGGCGGCATCGACCCGCGAGGGTGGCAGCCGCTTCTACCTGCCGGCCAGCGCCATCGTGCGCCGCGCCGAGCTCAGCGCGGTCTATGTCGTCGATGCCCAGGGCAAGCCGCGCCTGCGCCAGGTACGCCTGGGACGCAGCGCAGGCGACCGCGTCGAGGTGCTCAGCGGCCTGCGGATCGGTGACCAGGTCGCCACCGATCCGCAGGCTGCGGCCCGCCGCTGAAGGGAAAGCGAATGAGCGACGCCAAGACCCTCAATATCTCGGGCCGGATCGCCGCGCTGTTCCAGGGCGCACAGATCACGCCGCTGCTGGCGCTGGTGGCGCTGCTGCTCGGCATCTTCGCCGTGCTGGTGACGCCGCGCGAGGAGGAGCCGCAGATCAACGTCACGATGGCCAACGTCATCGTGCCTTTCCCGGGCGCCTCGGTGCGCGACGTCGAGCAGATGGTCGCCACCCCGGCCGAGCAGGTGCTGTCGCGCATCGTCGGCATCGAGCATGTGATGTCGGTCTCGCGCCCCGGCGTGGCGGTGCTGACGGTGCAGTTCAAGGTCGGCGTGCCGCGCTCCGAGGCGTTGGTGCGCTTGCACGACACCATCCGCGATAACGCCGACTGGCTGCCCAAGGGCCTGGGCGTGCTGGAGCCGCTGATCAAGCCCAAGGGCATCGACGACGTGCCGATCGTCACGCTCACGCTCTACGACAAGAACCCCGACGCCAGCGCCTACGACCTCGAGCGCGTTGCGCACAGCATCGAGGCCGACCTCAAGCGGGTGCCCGGCACGCAGGACGTCCAGACGCTGGGCGGCCCGGGCCGCGCGCTGCTGGTGCAGATCGACCCCGAGCGCATGGCCGGATCCGGCGTGACGGTGGCCGACCTGCGCCAGGCGCTGCAGTCAGCCAACCTGGGCCTGCCGGTCGGCGAGCTGCTGGGCGGCAACCGCAGCGTCAGCCTCGAGGCCGGTCCCTACCTGTCGAGCGCGAGCGAGGTGGCAGAACTGGTGGTCGGCGCCCGCGCCGGCAAGCC
>JBDLTM010000130.1:0-6670 GCA_039805805.1 Pseudomonadota bacterium
CCATCAGCGAGCCGTCCATCATCACCGACGAGAAGCCCAGGTCGATCGCGCCCTGGCAGATCGCCGGGCTCTGGCCGTGGTCCTGGTGCATGACCAGCGGGATGTTCGGATAGGCCTCGACGGCGGCCTGGATCAGGTGCTTGATGAAGGGCTCGCCGGCGTACTTGCGGGCACCGGCGCTGGCCTGCAGGATGACCGGTGCGCCGACTTCCTTGGCCGCTTCCATCACGGCCTGGACCTGTTCCAGGTTGTTGACGTTGAAGGCCGGGATGCCGTAGCCGTTTTCGGCGGCGTGGTCCAGCAGTTCGCGCATCGAGACGAGAGCCATGGGGATGTTCCTGTGAGGTTTGAGAATCGGAGCCGGCCGCAAGGATTCGCATCCCGGCCGGGCAATCTTTTCATTTTACCGACACGGCCCGAAAGAAGAGCGCCAAAAGGGCCGGTCCGCAGCACTGAGCCGGCCCTTTGTGCCAGGTCGTCCGGGCTTACTGCGCCCGGCAGATCTTGAGCATGTTGGTGCCGCCCGGCGTGCCCATCGGTTCGCCGCAGGTGATCGCGTAGACGTCGCCGCTCTGCACGATGCCGCGCTGCTTGAGGTGGTTCTCGGCCTGGGTCAGCGCGGTGTCGCGGTCGGCGCTGGTGTCCATCAGCAGGGGGCGCACGTTGCGATACAGGGCCATCTTGCGCTGCGCCGCGAGCTTGGAGGTGACGGCGTAGATCGGCATCGCGACCTTGTGGCGACTCATCCAGAGCGCGGTCGAGCCCGAGTCGGTCAGCGCGACGATGGCCTTGGCGCCCAGGTGGCTGGCGGTGAACAGAGCGCCCATCGCGATCGAATGGTCGATGCGATCGAAGGTCTTGCCGGTGAAGTCGGACTCGATCTCGTAGCTGTCGGCGCGCTCGGCGGCCAGGCAGATCTTGGCCATCTCCTGCACGGTCTGCAGCGGGTGGCGGCCGGCGGCGGTCTCGGCGCTCAGCATGACGGCATCGGTGCCGTCGAGCACCGCGTTGGCGACGTCGCTGACCTCGGCGCGGGTCGGCACCGGGTGCGTGATCATGCTCTCCATCATCTGCGTCGCGGTGATGACCAGCTTGTCGAGTTCGCGTGCGCGCCGGATCATGTGCTTCTGCAGCGCCGGCACCGCGGCGTTGCCGACCTCGACCGCCAGGTCGCCGCGCGCGACCATGATGCCGTCCGAGACGCGCAGGATGTTGTCGAGCTCGGGGATGGCCTCGGCGCGCTCGATCTTGGCGATCAGGCCGGGCTTGTGGCCCCCAGTGCTGGCGACCAGGCAGAGCTGGCGCGCCAGCTCCATGTCGGTCGCGTTCTTGGGGAAGCTGACCGCGACATAGTCGGCCTTCAGGCTCATGGCGGTCTTGATGTCGTCCATGTCCTTGGCGGTCAGCGCTGGCGCGGTCAGGCCGCCGCCGAGCTTGTTGATGCCCTTGTTGTTGGACAGTTCGCCGCCGATCCTGACGATGGTGTGGACCGCCTCGCCGGCGACGCGCTCGACCTCGAGCACGATCAGGCCGTCGTTGAGCAGCAGCGTGTCGCCCGCCTGCACCTCGTGTGGCAGCTCCTGGTAGTCGAGTCCGACGCCACCGACGTCGCCCGGTTCGCTGCGCGCGGCGTCGAGCACGAAGGACGCGCCTTCCTCCAGCATCACCTTGCCGTCGGCGAACTTGCCGACCCGGATCTTGGGACCCTGCAGGTCGGCCATGATCGCGACCTCGACGCCGACCCGGCCCGCCGCCGCGCGCACGGCCTCGGCGCGCTCGATATGGTCATGCGCCTTGCCATGCGAGAAGTTCAGCCGCACGACGTTGACGCCCGCTCGGATCATCTGCTCGAGCAGTGCAGGGTCGCTGGAGGCGGGGCCGAGGGTGGCTACGATCTTGGTGGCGCGCTGGGGCATGGTGTCCTTTCCGGGGAGCTGGATCGCTTGACATCGCGGCGAAACCGCCCTGGCATTATCGGCCCGGAGCTTGACGCCAGGGTGACGAACTGGTTCCGGTCTGCCACCGCTTGCGCATCAGCAATCCACAAAATTATCCACAGGTTCGGATTCCGGTTCTCGGCCTCGCCGGGATCACTGGCCGTAGTAGCCGCGGTACCAGGCGACGAAGCGCTCGACGCCGTCCTTGAGCGGTGTCGCGGGCTGGAAGCCGACCCAGTCGCGCAGCGCGGTGGTGTCGGCGTAGGTGGCCTCGACGTCGCCGGGCTGGGCCGGCAGCATGCGCTTGTCGGCCTCGTGGCCGACGGCCTGCTCGATCGTGCTGACGAAGTCCATCAGCTGCACCGGGTCCGAGTTGCCGATGTTGAACACTCGGTAGGGCGCGAAGCTGGTCGAGCAGCGCGGATCCTCGCGGTCGAAGGCGGCGTCGGGCGTGGCCGGCTTGTCGAGCACGCGGATCGTCGACTCGACGATGTCGCCGACATAGGTGAAGTCGCGCATCTGGCGGCCGTAGTTGTAGATGTCGATGCCCTGGCCCTCGGAGATCGCCTTGACGAACTTGAACGGCGCCATGTCGGGCCGGCCCCAGGGGCCGTAGACGGTGAAGAAGCGCAGGCCGCTGGTCGGGATGCCGTACAGGTGGCTGTAGGTGTGCGCCATCAGCTCGTTGGCCTTCTTGGTCGCGGCGTAGAGGCTGACCGGGTGGTCGACCGGGTGGTCCTCGCTGAACGGCAGCCTGGCGTTGGCGCCGTAGACGCTGGAGCTGCTGGCGTAGGCCAGGTGCTCGACCTGCCAGTGGCGGCAGAGCTCCAGCACGTTGAGGAAGGCGACCAGGTTGGCCTGGGCATAGGTGTGCGGGTGGTCGATCGAGTAGCGCACGCCGGGCTGCGCGGCCAGGTGCAGCACGCGCTGCGGCTTCCAGTCGCCCAGGGCGCCCTGCACCGCCGCCAGGTCGGCCAGGTCGGCCTCGATGAAGCGGAAATTGGCGTGTCCTGTCAGCTGCGCGAGGCGGTCGCGCTTGAGCTGGACGTCGTAGTAGGGCGTGAGGTTATCCACACCCACGACCTCGTCGCCACGCTCGAGCAGGCGCAGCGCCGCGTGCATGCCGATGAAGCCGGCGCAGCCGGTGAGCAGTATCTTCATGTCGAATCCTTTCAGGCGGCGGATTGCCGCAGCTTGTGCCAGCGCCGCAGGCGCCAGCGGGTCCAGAGCGCACGCGTTCCGATGCTGCAGCCCCACAGCAGCAGGCCGCAGAAAAGCACGTCGGACAGGAAATGGCCGCCCTGCGTGATGCGCAGCGCGCCGAGCAGCAGTCCGGCGCTCCAGCCCAACAGCAGCCAGTGGCGGCGGCGGCGCGGCGCGGCCAGCGCACCGAGTGCGATCAGCGCGAAGCCGGTGCCGGCATGGCCGCTGACGAAGGAGCAGTTGCGCTGGCATTGCGCGGCGGGTTGCCAGGGCGGGGTGAAGCTGGCCGAGCCACCGAACTGGGTCACCTGGACCGGGCGCGCGCGGCCCCAATTTTCCTTGAGCGCGCCATGCACCAGCACGCCCAGACCGAGCACCAGGGTGACCAGCAGTGCCGCGGCGGGCCGTGCCAGCCGGCGCAGCGACGCCTGGCGACTGCGGTGCCCGACCAGCCAGAACAGGAAGGAGCCGACCAGCAGCAGCCGTCCGACCCAGGGCACGGTCTCGTGCACGACGCGCACCCAGGGCAGGTCGTCGACCCAGAAGCCGCTGTCGGCACGGTAGAAAACGGCGCTCACCGCCAGGTCGAGCGCAGGCCAGATCAGGTAGGCCAGCAGCAGTGCCGCAGACATTGCCAGCCAGAGCCGGGTTTCGCTTCGGGTCGCGCTCATGGTGAGGTGGTGGTGGGCGCTGTCATGGACGCCGTGTCAGCTTGCAGCAGCCAGGCCTGCAGCCTGACCCGGCCCGATTCCGACCTGGCCAGCAGCCTGGACCGCGGATAGAGCGCCAGCAGTCCCGCCGGCGGCTCGCCCTGGCCGAGGAAGACCGCGCCCTGCGGATGCTGCTCGGGCTTGAACGGCTGCTTCCAGTCGAAGTGGTGGTGGACCCTGCCATCGGGGCTCCAGGAGCGCAGCGTCGGCTGCAGGGCGCGCAGCTCGTAGCCGGTCTGCACCTGCAGCGTGCGGTCGCTCAGCACCCAGGGCTTGTCACGCAGCGGCGCCAGCGTCGGTTCAAGCGCGCCGAGCGCCTCGTGCCAGCCGCGCATCCGGCTCCAGATGTCCCAGGCCGGCTTGCCGGCCGTCACCGGAGCGCCGGTCCAGCGCCTGAGGTCGCCGCCGAGCGCGATCGCCGCCGACAGCGCCAGGCCGGCCAGCGTCCACGCGGCCACGGTCTTGGCCGAGACCCGGCTGCGCACCGCCAGCCAGCCCAAGGCCAGGCAGACGCCCAGCAGGGCCGGCAGCGCCCAGTTGACCTGGGCCTTGGAGCGCGCGGCCTGCAGCAGGCCCACCAGCAGCAGCGGCCAGGCGAAGGACCAGGCATAGCTCAGCGCAGGCCAGAGCGTCCGGGAGTTGGTGTTCGGATCGATTACCAAACGATGGCGCTTCCAGGCCAGCGCCAGCATGGCAATGCCCGCCGGGCCGAGCAGCAGCAGCTGGCCGAGGCCGAACTCCAGCACCGAGCCCAGTTTCTGGCCCAGTCCGGTGCCCATGGCTCCGGCTTTGGCCGCGCCGCCATGCACAGTGATGTCGAGCGTGTGCTGCAGCGTAGGCCAGCCGTTCTGGATGTTCCAGAGCAGGTGCGGCAGCAGCAGCAGCGCGGCGATGGCAGCGGCCAGTGTCAGGCCGGCCAGCAGGCGGGCGCGCTGCCTGGCCGGACAGCGCCACAGCAGCCAGAGCGCCGACAGGCTGAGTGCGCCGGCGGTGTATTTCGACAGCAAGGCCAGGCCGAGCGCGACGCCGGTGAGCGCCCACCAGCGCCAGGCTGCAGCACCCGGGGCATGCGCCGCGCGCCAGGCGCCCAGCATGACGAGCGACCAGAACAGCATCAGCGCTGCGTCGGTCGTCACGCTCAGGCCCAGCAGGCCGGAGGCGGTGGAGGCCGCCAGCAGCGCTGCGGCGATGAGGCCGGCGCGCTCATCGCCCATGGCCGTACCGAGTCGCCAGAGCACCGCCGAGGCCAGCAGCCAGGCGACCATCGCGAGCGCCTTGACGCCCAGCAGGCCGTCGCCGAACCACTCTGTCGAGAGGCGGATCAGGCCGACCAGCAGCGGCGGCTTGGAGAAATAGCCCCATTCGAGCGCCTGCGACCAGTACCAGTACTGCGCCTCGTCGACATGCAGGCCGGCGCCGCTGTGCTGCACCTGCCAGAGCCGCCAGGCCAGCAGCACCACCAGCGCGAGCGGCACGGCCAGCGCGGGCCTGATCCTGCTGCTCATGGCTGCGGCTCCGCGAGCCGGCGCACGATCAGCAGGCCGCGCTGCTCAAACACGACCTCATGCGGGTAGGGGAAGCCGTCCAGCCGGTGCCGCTGGACCAGCGCGAGCTCGCCCGGCGCCGGATCGCGTCGCACCGCCGGGATGCCGCGGTAGTAGGCGAAGCTGGGCTGGTGCATCTTCCACTGCACCACGGTCTCGGGGCGCTCGCGGGCCCAGATACCGGCAGCCTTGAACGGACCCTGCAGCGTGCCGGACAGCCAGGGGATGAGCGCGCCGACCCACAGCAGCGCGACCGCCAGCACCGCCACTCCATAGCGCGGGCCGAAGTCGAGGCGGCGCAGCAGCAGCGCGCCGGCCAGCACCAGCCCCGCCAGTGCCGTCCAGAGCGGCAGCAGGCCGGCGGCCGGCGCCGTCTCGAACAGGCCGCGGACCCAGGCGTCCTTCACCAGGGGTGCCAGCGCCGGCAGCAGGGAGGGCAGGGCGGCGGCCAGGGCCAGCTGCGCGGCCAGCACCAACCAGAGCGAGGCGCGGACGATGCGGCCGGCTTCGCCGAGCTGGCGCGCCATCAGCAGGGCGAGCGGCGCGACGCCGTAGAGCATGTAGTGCGGCAGCTTGGTGCCCGAGGCCGAGAACAGCGCCAGCACGAAGCCGGCCCACAGCAGCAGGAAGCGCGACAGCGGATCGCGCCACAACGCGCGAACGCGCGCCAGCACCGCGACCAGCAGCGGCGACCAGGGCAGCAGCAGCAGCGGCAGCACGACCAGGTAGTAGGCGAAGCCGCCGCCATGGCCCTCGAGCGTGCCCGAGAAGCGCTCGACGTTGTGCTTGAGGAAGAAGCCGTCGATGAAGGCCTGGCCGTGGCGGTTGAGCGCGTAGAGGTACCAGGGCAGCGCGACGGCCAGCGCGATCAGCCAGCCGAGCGGGTTCCAGGCCGCGCGCAGCGCGGTGCGGCCGCGGTCGCTGGAGATCGACCACAGCGCCAAAGCGCCGCCCGGCACGATGACCGCGACCGGCCCCTTGGCCAGCAGCCCCAGGCCGCACCAGAAATAGGCCCAGTGCAAGGACTTGCGCTCGCCGCTCTCGGCGAAGCGCCACAGGCAGAGCCCGGTCGCGATCAGCAGCGCGTTGAGCAGCCCGTCGGCGGTCGAGGCGCGCCCGATCGCGAGCAGTCCCAGGCCGCTGCCGAGCACCAGCGCCGCCAGCGCGCCGCTGGCCTGACCCCAGCGTTGTGCGGCAAAGCGGCCGGCGGCCAGCGTGGCGGCCAGCACGCACAGCGCCGAGGGCAGCCGCGTGGCCCATTCGTTGACGCCGAAGA
>JBDLTM010000131.1:0-6653 GCA_039805805.1 Pseudomonadota bacterium
GGGTGGTGGATATGGTAGCCCGCGCCCTTGGCGCGCAGCTGGCGCTCGAATTCGGCCCGGTCCCAGGGAAGCGCTTGTGCCGGCAGGGCTGCTGTCATAGTTCGATCTCCAGGCCGTCATGGGCCACTTGGATGCCGTGCTCGGCGAGCAAGGCGCGCTCGGGCGAGTCCTCGCGCAGGATGGGATTGGTGTTGTTGATGTGGATCAGCCACTTCTGCTTAGGCCCAGGCAGGCTGTCGAGCAGCGCGATCATGCCGTCAGGCCCGCTTTGCGGCAGATGGCCCATCTCGGCGGCCGGCTTGGCGGACAGGCCCAGGCGGATCATCTCGTCCTCGGTCCAGAAGGTGCCGTCGACCAGCAGCACGTCGGCCTGCTCCATCAGCGCGCGCGTGGCCGGATCGATCCGGCCCAGCCCGGGCGCGTAGAACAGGGATCGGCCGCTGAGCGGATTACGGATCATGAGCGCGATGTTGTCGCCCGCGCGCGCCTGGCCGCGGAACGGCGAATAAGGCGGCGGCTGGCTCGCGATCGGCACCGCATGGACCTGCAGCGGATCGAGGAAGGCGATGTCGAGCGGCTGGCCGTCGAGCGCGATCGGTCGGGTCTGCAGGCCGCAGTAGTGGCCCAGCAGGCGGGTGAGCGGAAAACCGCTGCCGATGTCGTCGAGCACCTCAGCCGTCGCGTACAGCGGCAGCGGCTGGCTGCGCTCGCGCAGCATCAGCAGGCCGGTGCAGTGGTCGATCTGGGCGTCGATCAGCAGCACCGCCGCGATGCCGCTGTCGCGGATCTGGCGCGCGGGCTGCAGCCCGGGCGTCTCGCGGATCTGCTGCAGCACCTCGGGCGAGGCGTTGACGAGCAGCCAGTCGCTGTCATTGGCGCTGATCGCGACCGAGGACTGGGTGCGGGGCCGGGCCGAGATGGTGCCACGGCGCAGCCCGTCGCAGTTGGGACAGTTGCAGTTCCACTGCGGAAAGCCGCCGCCGGCGGAAGATCCTAGAACGCGTAGACGCATCGTGCTGGGCTCGAAGGAAAATGGGAGGAGGCACGGGCGGCTGCGCCACCCGTGCCCCGGATCAAGGCTCAGCGGTTCGCGATGTACATCGTGATCTCAAAGCCGAAGCGCAGGTCGGTGAAGCTCGGTGCGGTCCATTCCATGATGTGTCTCCGTAGTAAAGGTTGGAAAAGGCTGGCACGGATCTGGCAACGGAATGTCACAGCTGACACTCAGGTGACCTTTTCGGAACAGCCTGCAGTGACCGAGCAACAATGATGCCAACCTAGAACCACGCATGACCCGTGTTTACCCTGATGAACTGATGAGCCTGGCACTGCCGGGTGGCCAAACCCAGGCCTTTCACCGGCTGGGCCAGCAGGGCCAGCGCGCCTGGCTCGCGCTGCATGGCGGCCCGGGCAGCGGTGCCGGCCCGGCCCTCTGGCAGGGCTTTGACCTGCAGCACTGCCAGGTACTGGCGCCTGACCAGCGCGGGAGCGGCGGCAGCCGGCCGGCCGGCAGTCTCAGGGGCCAGAGCCTCTGCTCGCTGATCGATGACCTCGAGCGCCTGCGCCGCTCGCTCGGCCTGGCCAGCTGGAGCGTGATGGGGGGCTCCTGGGGAGCGACGCTCGCGCTGATGTACGCGGCACGGCACCCGCAGGCCATCGATGACCTGGTGCTGCGCGGCAGCTTCAAGGGCAGCCGGCGCGAGGTGATCCGACTGTTGCGGCGCTTCTGGCCCTGCAGCTGCCCTGCCCTGCCCACTGTCTGGGGTGCCAGGTCAGGGGTCCACCTGCGCCACTTGCGCCCGGCACAGGCTGACCGGGTGTTGCACCAACTGTCACAGCTGTTCCGCAATGGAACAGTTGCCCCAGGCGTCGACCGCATCGCCCGCGCGTGGCAGGCGATGGAGCAGGATGCCGCTCTGCACGGTGCGCGCAAGGCCTGGCTCGGCACCACGGCAGTCGAGGAAAGACGGGAATTGCGCCGCTGCTGGCAGGCCATGCGCCCCGCGCTGCTGCAGCGCAGGCTGCAGCGCCCGGACTTGATGCCCTGCCGCCCCTCGCGCAGGCTGTGGCAGAAATACCGCCTCCAGTCCCACCACCTGGCACATCGCTGCGGCCTGCGCCCGGGAGACTGGAACCGGGCCTTGCATGTCGTGGCAGCGCATGACATCGCGACCCGCTGGATCCATGGCCGCCAAGATGCGGTCTGCCCTTTTGAAAACAGCCTGACATCGCAACGCCGACTGTCGATGCTGGCGCCGGGAGGACGGTCGCGGCTGGTGCCGACCCTGGCCGGGCATCTGGGCCACGAGCCGGGCAATCTGCGCGCGATCCGCGCCGCAGTCCGTCATGGCTAAGCGCCATCATTTCCTGGCCGCCTGGGCCGGCTTGAGCCTGGTCCTGGCGCTGTCCGGGCCGGCCACTGCCCACGACAACACGGCCGAATGTCCGGCCCCCTCCAGCCGTCACTGGCAAGGCATCGCGCCCGGAGTCTGGGTCTGGCCGGGCGCGGCCGATGAGATCAACCCTGGCAACCGTGGACATGTCGCGAGCCAGGTCCTGATCGCGCAAGGCAAGACCGCCACGCTGATCGACCCAGGTCCCGGACTGGCACACGGCAGGGAAGTGATCCGCTCCGTCCGCTGCGAGCTCGGACTCGAAATCGTCCGCGTCTTGAACAGCCACGCGCATGCCGAGAACGTGCTAGGCAACGCCGCCTTTGCACCTCCAGCAGGCGGCGCTGCCGCGATCGAGGCCACGGCGGCGACGCGCTCGGCCATGGCGCAGCGCTGCGAGCTATGCCGCAC
Organism: Pseudomonadota bacterium; assembly: GCA_039805805.1. GTDB lineage: Bacteria > Pseudomonadota > Gammaproteobacteria > Burkholderiales > Burkholderiaceae_C > Malikia. Next base: position 2,805 of record JBDLTM010000131.1, read on the forward strand.
CGCAATCGCCAACGCCAGCGCAGAAGCGGAACTAAGCACAACGCCGATCGTGCTGCCTGAACCCCTGGTGCATAGCGGCCAGCGCTGGAGCAGCGACTCAGGGGAATGGCTTACGCTGGAATTCCGCTCGGCGCACAGCGAAAGCGACCTGGCCTGGTGGAACGAGCGCGAACGCCTGCTGATCGCGCCGGGCCTGGTCTACCTGGACAGGCTGCCCGAGATGGCGCAAGGCAGCCTGCAAGGCTGGATGGCTGCGCTGCGCGAACTCGATCGCCTGCAGCCAGAAAGGCTGGTGGGCAACCGGCCAATGTCGCGCAGCGGGCTGCAGGCAACCCTGCGCTACCTGTGCGACCTTGAACGCGCAGTGAATCAGGCGATGGAGTCCGGCCTGTCAGCTTCGGAAGCCACGCGCCTCGAACTGCCGGCACATCAGCAACTCTCGGGCTACTCCGAGCGCAACGGCTTCAACCTGCAGCGCGCCTGGCGCGAGATCGAGCCTCTCTGGATCCAAGGCCTGCCGCCCGCCTGCCCCATACCGGACTGAAAGCTTCAGCCCCAGACATCCTGTGGCAGCAGATCCTTCTTGCGATAGAGGGTGTTGCGTGAGACCCCGAGCAGCTTGGCCGCGGCAGACACATTGCCGCGGCACTGCCGCAGCGCCGCGGCCATCGCATCGAGAGCGACCTCCTCCATGCGCCGACTGGCTGCAAGCGACCGCAGCTGTGGTGGCGCCACGGGCGGCTCGCGCTGCACGACCGCTGCATCTGCGCCGCAGGATGCAGCCGAGAAATGGGGAGTCATGGAAGTCACCACCGGCATCGATGCGCCGGCTTCAACGCTTGGCGCGATCTGCTGGTTCGGCGGCGAGACGATAGAGGCACGAACCGAAGCGGCCACAGCTTCCATTTCGTCCAGAAAATCGTCTGGCAGATGATCGGTGCAGATCACCCCTTCACTTCCGACCAGCGCAACCGCGGTGCGCAGCACATTGTGGAGCTGGCGGAAGTTGCCTGGCCAATGGTAACGCCGGAACAGCTCAAGCACATTGTCTTCGATGCCCAATCGCAACTCAGGCCCGCAGAGGCTGTCAAGGACCTTGCGCAGCACGATCTCAAAGTCGCTTCGGTCGCGCAGCGCCGGCAGCCTGACGACCATGCCGTTGAGCCGGTAATAAAGGTCCTCGCGGAAAGTCCCACGAGCGATGGCCCCCTTGAGATCGCGGTGCGTGGCGCAGACAATGGTGATGTCGACTTCGTATTCCTTGCCCGACCCGAGTGGACTGACACAGCGTTCCTGCAGCACGCGAAGCAGGCGAGCCTGCAACTGTGTCGGCATGTCGCCGATCTCGTCAAGGAAAAGCGTTCCTCCGTTGGCCTGCAGGATCTTGCCCGGCGAGCCCTTGCGACGCGCGCCAGTGAAGGCTCCCTCCTCGTAGCCGAACAGCTCTGACTCGATCAGAGTCTCGGGAATCGAGGCACAATTCACCGAGACAAATGGCTTGCCTGCGCGGGCCGAGTCGTTGTGGATCGATTGCGCCAGGATATCCTTGCCGGTACCTGTCTCGCCCAGGATCATGATCGGAATGTCGCGATCGAGCACCATCTGCAGCTTGCGCACCACGGTGGCGACCTGCGGATCGCCGGTATTGAGGTAGTTGAGGCTGGACAGGCCCCGGCGCGTGGCGGCTCGGTTGCGCTGGGCAGCAGTCTGTGCCGGTGCGTCGCCCGCCAACTTGACCATGGGCTTTTCCCAGCCCGCGCCAGCAGCGGATTGGGCCGGCACAGTTGCACGTTCCTGTTCGCCGACGCCGAACCAGCTGTTGCGGACCTTGAGCTTGACATGGCACCAGACCGCCACGCCGTTGCCCAGCACCAGCATGACGGGCTGTCCGTTGGCGCTGCGCTGACGGTCAAGCCACTGCGACATCGACAAGCCAAACAGCGAGGAGAAGGTATGCGCCTTCAAGCAGTTGACGCTCTGGCCGAGCTGGAACTGAGCGCTGCGGTTGGCCGACAGGAAGCGCCCGTCCTGGTTGAACACCGCGATGCCCTCGACCAGGGTACCCAGAAACTCCTGGCGCGAATGGAAATGGATGCGCACCGCGTCAGAAAAGACATTGGCGAACATCTGGTTCTCGATCATCTGCGCCGACATGCGCACCAGCGCCAGGGTGTGCCGGTGATAGCTGCGCTCATCACCTGTCACATCGAGCGCGCCAACCACCTTGCCATACGGGTCAAAGATCGGTGTGCAGGAGCAAGTGAGGAACTGGTTGGCGTACAGGAAATGGTCCTGCCCGTGCACCACTACCGGCTGCTCCTCGGTCAGAGCGGTGCCGATCGCGTTAGTGCCCTTGCTGCGCTCGGACCAGTCAACGCCGGGCGTGAGGGCAACGCGAGACGCCTTCTCGAGGAAGTCGCTATCTCCGAGCGAATGCAGGATCAGGCCTTCCTTGTCAGTCAGCAACACCATGCTATGGGTGTTGGCGATCTGCTCGTACAAGGTCTCCATCACCGGCGCAGCATGCTGGTAGAGGAAACGGTTTTGCTCAAGCGCAGCGTGGAACTCGGCTTTGAGCGCCTGCGAATAATCGGGGCAATCGCGGTGCGAAAGCCCGTAGCTTTGCGAGCGCTCGTGCGCGAGACGAATCACAGTCTCGTGCTGGGTGATGTCAGGGGAATACGGCCAGCCACCGCCAGGCGCAATGTCCAGGTTAGCGGATTGGATCGAGTTCATCGCTTTGTCTCCTGTAGCCAGCGGCAGGAGCGCAACTGAGTCGCACACCAGGCTTGCCTCTACGGCTTCTCGTTAGAAAAAACTTAATCCCTAGAGATGTTCAGGTTTTTCCAAGAATTTTCATCCATATCTGCTGAGTCACGTGCAACAGTGCTTGACATAACACTAGGGGGATACCCTGATGCCTGCAGCACCCAGTCGCGCCGCATCGCAACAGGCTTGCTGGTGTCTCAGCACAAGACATGCCTGTTCCGTTTTGGAACAGGCCAGCCGGCAAGCCGCCCGGCCCCTGTTGCCAAACGCAAGCGGCGACACTGGCACGCATATTGCGCCACTTGGCTGTCCAAAAGAACAGGAGACAGCACAATGAACCTCTCGAACCATTTCAATCACGTAAAGCTGGCCATGCTGGCCGGTATTGTGGCCACCAGCGCAGGACTCGCGCTCGCCCATGGCGACGTAGTTCCACAGGCCGTCGACACCAGCACCCTGCCCCAGCTCGGCGCCAAATGGCGCGACAGCAACCCCTACAGCAAGGGTGATGCCCACCGCGAGGCCCTGCGCATCGGCACCTCGGCCTACAACCAGAACTGCGCCCGCTGCCATGGGCTCGAGGCGATCTCGGGCGGCATCGCTCCCGATCTTCGCAAGCTCGACAGCGACTGCTCGGGCATGGCCGACGCGGCACAGAAGGAAATGTGCTTCGGCGAGATCAGCGAGTTCTTCGTCGGTACCGTGCGCAAGGGACGCACACGCGACGGACGCGTCTACATGCCGCCCTTCGAGGGCACGCTGTCGCAGGAGGCGATCTGGTCGATCAAGACCTACCTCGAGACCCGCCGCGCCGACTGATCCCCAGCCAGGAAAATGCCATGATGGAAATGAACAGCACCCGTCGTGCCTTGCTGCGCACCGCGGCCGCCACACTGACACTGCCCGCACTCGGACTGCGGGCGCAGGAACTCGAGGACCTGGACAAGGTGCGCGCCTCCGGCGTGCTCAAGGTCGCGCTCTACAAGGACAACGCCCCCTACTCCGACGGCAAAGGCAGCGACTTGTCGGGCGTGGATGTGGCGCTGGCACAGGGCCTGGCGCGCGAGCTCGGACTCAAGC
>JBDLTM010000132.1:0-6583 GCA_039805805.1 Pseudomonadota bacterium
GTTGTGCTCTCGGGCGTTGACGATGCGGATGGCGTGTGAGATTTCTGAAGTCGTCGGGGTGGGGGCAATGCCGGGTGACGATTTGTGCTCGCGCCATGAGGAGCCCGGCATTGCCCCCGCCCCGGCGACCGGCGCCGAAGTCACAAGATAGTCCGACAGCCGGCCTTCGTTGGCCTCCATCAGCTCGCCGACCGCCTCGGCGTAGTCGCGCAGGGCACGCGCGGTGTAGCTGGTCGGGTGCAGGCGCACGTCCTCGGGCCGCCCCTGGGCCACGATGCGGCCGCCGCCGCTGCCGCCATCGGGACCGAGGTCGATCAGCCAGTCGCTGGCGCGGATCACGTCGAGGTTGTGCTCGATCACGATCAGCGAATGGCCGACGTCGAGCAGCTTGCGCAGCGCGCGCATCAGCTTGGCGATGTCGTCGAAATGCAGGCCGGTGGTCGGCTCGTCGAACAGGAAGAGCTGGCCCTTGGTCGCCAGCATCTGGCCGGAACGGCTGGCCGGTGCCCTGCCCCGGCCCTTGCTGCCGCCGAAGGCCTTGGCGGCCTCGGCCAGGTGGCCGGCCAGTTTCAGGCGCTGCGCCTCGCCGCCCGACAGCGTCGGCACCGGCTGGCCCAGGCGCACGTACTCCAGGCCAACATCGACGATGGGCTGGAGCGCTCGGATCACGTCGCGGTCGCCCGAGAACAGCTGCGCCGCCTCGCTCACGGTGAGCTCGAGCACATCGGACACGTTGAGCTGACGGCCGCCGCGCTCGATCGTGATCTCGAGCACCTCAGGCCGGTAGCGCCTGCCGTCGCAGTCGGGGCAGCGCAGGTAGACGTCGCTGAGGAACTGCATCTCGACATGCTCGAAGCCCGAACCGCCGCAGGTCGGGCAGCGCCCGTCGCCGCTGTTGAAGCTGAACTTGGCCGCGGTATAGCCGCGCTGCTGCGACAGCGGCGTGGCGGCAAACAGGTCGCGGATCGCGTCCCAGGCGCCGACATAGCTGACCGGGTTCGAGCGCGCGGTCTTGCCGATCGGGCTCTGGTCGACGAACACCACCCCAGAGAGATGGTCGGCGCCGAGCAAGCGGTCGTGCGCGCCAGGCGCCTCGGTCGACTGGCCGAAATGGCGCAGCAGCGCGGGCGCCAGGATGTCCTGCACCAGCGTCGACTTGCCGGAACCGCTGACGCCAGTGACCGTGACCAGGCGCTGCAGCGGGAACTCGATGTCGAGCTGCTGCAGGTTGTGCTCGCGCGCGCCCTCGAGGATCAGGCGTGGCGTGCTCTCGGTGACCATGCGCTTGAAGCCGAAGCCGACCTGCCTGCGCCCGCCCAGGTAGGCACCGGTCAGCGTGTCGGCCTGCGACAGCTGCTCGATGCTGCCGTCGAAGACGATGGAGCCGCCGCGCTCGCCCGGTCCCGGGCCCATGTCGATGACGCGGTCGGCGCACAGCATGACGGCCGGATCGTGCTCGACCACGACTAGCGTGTTGCCGGCGTCGCGCAGCCTCGCCATCGCCTGGTTGATGCGATCCATGTCGCGCGGATGCAGGCCGATGCTGGGCTCGTCGAGCACGAACAGGGTGTTGACCAGCGAGGTGCCCAAGGCCGTGGTCAGGTTGATGCGCTGCACCTCGCCGCCCGAGAGCGTGCGGCTCTGGCGGTCCAGCGTGAGGTAGCCGATGCCGACGTCGCACAGGTACTTGAGCCGGGTGCCGATCTCGTCGAACAGCAGCTTGAGGGCTTGCTGTTCGCCGGTTCTGTTTTGCTTGCTTGTGGTGCTTGTGCTGGCAGGTACCGGGGGCGCGGGGGGCGCCTCATACTGCGAGCAGAAATCGTTGCCCCCCGCACCCCCGGCACCTGCCTCAGCGCCCTGCCGATTCAACTCCGGACGACGCGAAGCCCCCGAGCTCGACGGGGCGAGGGGGCTGCCGGCTGACGATTTCTGCTCGCAGTATGAGGAGGCCGGCAGCCCCCTCGTCCCGTCGAGTCCCCCCAGTCCGCCAGCCAACTCCAATTGCAGCGATGAGAAGAAGGCACGCAGACTATCGATCGGCAGCTGCATCAGGTCGTGCAGGCACAGCCCCGGCAGGGATTCGAGCTGCTCGCGCGACCAGTCGACGCCGACCGGCATGAAGCGCATGGAAGGCGCCAGCACCGCATCGGCCTGCTCCCTGGTCCCGAGACGCCACAGCAGGCTCTCGGTCTTGAGGCGGGCGCCGCGGCAGCTCGGGCATTCGGTGTAGCTGCGGTACTTCGACAAGAGCACGCGGATATGCATCTTGTACGCCTTGCTCTCGAGATAGTCGAAGAAGCGCCGGATGCCGTACCAGGACTGGTTCCACTTGCCGTTCCAGTTCGGCGATCCCTCCAGCACCCAGTGCTGCTGCTCGGGCGTGAGCTGGGCCCAGGGCAGGTCGCGCGGGATGCCGGCGGCCTCGGCATGGCGCATCAGGTCGTCCTGGCATTCCTGGTAGGCGGGGGTCTGGATCGGCTTGATCGCGCCGCCGCGCAGCGTGAGCCTGTCGTTCGGGATCACCAGGCCCCAGTCGACACCGATCACGCGGCCGAAGCCCCGGCAGCTGTCGCAGGCGCCGACGGCAGAGTTGAACGAGAACAGCGAGGGCAAGGGCTCGGCATAGCGCAGCTCGCTCTCGGGGCAATGCAGTCCGGTCGAGAACTTCCAGACCAGCGGCTCGGGCTCGATCCCGTCATCGCCAGCAGGCTGCAGCGCATAGACCGTGAGCCGGCCGCCGCCGCGGCGCAGTCCGAGCTCGATCGCCTCCATCGCGCGCACGCGCTCGGCGCTCGAGATCCGGAATCGGTCGGCCACCACGTCGAGCAGCCGGACCTGCTGGGGTGCGTTGGCGGCAGTCTTGCGCCTGCCGGTCTTGGGCCTGGCGTCGTCGCCGGAGGCGGCATCGCCTGGAAAATCGGTGTCTGACCCCGATTTATCCACCGATTCCGGGGCACGCTCGACCAGGCGCTCGGCCTGCACGCGGGTGAAGCCGCTGGCGGCCAGCCACTGCTCGACGTCCTCGGGCGTGACGCTGGCCGGCAGCTCGACCGGGAAGGTCAGCACCAGGCGCGGATCGCCAGCCTCGGCGGCGCGGCGCTGCAGCTCGGAAAAGATGGTCTCGGGGTTGTCGTGCCGCACCGGCAGCGCGGTCTGGCGGTCGAACAGCTGTCCGGCGCGCGCGTAGAGCAGCTTGAGGTGGTCGTTGAGCTCGGTCATGGTGCCGACCGTCGAGCGCGACGACCGCACCGGGTTGGTCTGGTCGATCGCGATCGCGGGCGGCACGCCCTCGACCCTGTCGACCGCCGGCTTGTCCATGCGGTCCAGGAACTGGCGCGCATAGGCGCTGAAGGTCTCGACGTAGCGGCGCTGCCCTTCCGCGAACAGCGTGTCGAACACCAGGCTGGACTTGCCCGATCCGCTCGGCCCCGTCACGACGGTGAGCTCGCCAGTGCGGATGTCGAGATCGACGTTCTTGAGGTTGTGCTGGCGCGCGCCGCGGATGCGGATCAGGCCCTGGCCGTCCGCAGGCAGGGCCTCGGTGCCGGGAGAAGTCAGGCTGCTGGAGCTGGTGCGTTCGGACATGATGCTGGCCTCGTGGGAGAGGCAAACATTCTAGGCATGCCGGCCGGACCCAGGCTCGATGCGGGCCAGGATTTGCCGCTCGGCAACGCCAAGGCAGGCCGCAGCAGGCGCCAGCAACGCCTGCCGGGATCAGCCCGTCGCTCAGGACTTGACGATCAGCACCGGCACCCTGGAATGCGTGAGCACCTTCTGCGCCACGCTGCCGAGCACCAGCGCCTCGATGCCCTTGCGGCCATGCGAGCCCATCACGATCAGGTCGCAACCCTCGGCCTTGGAAGTCTCGAGGATGCCCTCGTAGGTCACGTTGCGCTCGATGGTGTCGCCGTCGAAGGTCACTCCGCGCGCCACGCAGACCTGGCGGATGTCGTCGAGCGACTGGGTCGCGGCGGTCTGAGCCTCGTTCAGGTAGGCCTGCAGGCCGATCGCCGAGGCGTCGCCGATGCCGATGTAGGGGAAGGGATCGATCACGTAGACGCCGACGATCTGGGCGCCATGCACCTTGGCCAGGTCGGCGGCGTATTCGGCTGCCTGGTGTGCCAGCGGCGAACCGTCGGTCGGAACGAGGATCTTCTTGAACATGTCTTGCTCTCCATGGTGACTGTCAGGCGTGAAACTTCTGCCCTGCGGGTCATCTTAGCCAGACTGCTCGCCTGCATCCACCCTGACAGCGCAATATTTGACCTCGGCGATCTTGCCGTAGGGATCGAGCGCCGGATTGGTCAGCAGGTTGGCGGCCGCCTCGACATAGGCGAAGGGGATGAAGGCGCTGCCAGGCGGCATGCCGGCGTCGGCGCGCACCGCGAGCTCGACCGAGCCGCGCCGGCTCGTCACGCGCGCCTGGCCGCCCGCCTGCAGTCCCAGCCGGGCGATGGTGTCAGGATGCAGGCTGACGGTCGGATGAGGTTCGAGCGCGTCGAGCACCTCGCTGCGGCGCGTCATCGAGCCGGTATGCCAATGCTCGAGCTGGCGCCCGGTGATCAGCACCATCGGGTAGTCCGCGTCGGGCTGCTCGGCCGGCGGCAGCAGGCCGACCGGCACCAGCCTGGCCTTGCCCGTCGGCGTCGGGAAGCGGTCGATGAAGACGATGGGCTGGCCCGGATCGTCTGCCGATGCGACCGGATGCGTCACGGCACCCTGCTCCAGCATGCGCTGCCACGACAGTCCCGCGATCGACGGCATCAGGCTGCGCATCTCCTCGAACACGCGGCCGATGCCGCTGTCGGGCTCGGCACCGCTGCCGTCGGGGTCGATCGCGTAATCCCAGGCGAGTCCGAGGCGGCGCGCCAGCTGCTCGGTGATCCAGGCGTCGGCGCGCGCCTCGCCCGGACAGGGAACAGCCTTGCGGCCGAGCTGGACGGTGCGGTCGGTGTTGGTGACGGTGCCGGTCTTCTCGGGCCAGGCGCTGGCCGGCAGCACGACGTCGGCCAGTGCCGCGGTCTCGGTCAGGAAGATGTCCTGCACCACCAGATGCTGCAGCTTCGCCAGGCCTGCGCGCGCATGCGCGCTGTCGGGGTCGCTCATCGCCGGGTTCTCGCCCTGGATCAGCATCGCCTCGATGCGCCCCTCGCACGCGGCGTCGATGATCTCGACCACGGTCAGCCCGGCCTGCTCGGGCAGGCTGCCAGGCGCGAGCCCCCAGGCGCTTTCGGCGGCGGCGCGGTAGCCCGGCTCGCCGACCCGGTGGTAGTCGGGCAGCACGATCGGGATCAGGCCTGCGTCGCTGGCGCCCTGCACATTGTTCTGGCCGCGCAGCGGATGCAGGCCGGTACCGGGGCGCCCGATCTGGCCGGTCAGCATCGAGAGCGCGATCAGGCAGCGCGCGTTGTCGGTGCCGTGGGTATGCTGCGAAACGCCCATGCCCCACAGGATCATGCTGCTGCCGGCAGTCGCGTAGGCGCGAGCCACCTCGCGGATCGCATCGGCCGGAATACCGCAGATCGGCGCCATCGCCTCTGGCCGATAGTCGACCGGGCCGTCGAGCAGCTCGGCGCGCCAGGCCTGGTAGTCCAGCGTGCGCGCCTCGATGAAGGCCGGATCGGTCAGGCCCTCGGACACGATCACGTGCAGCATGGCTTTCAGCAGCGCGACGTCGCTGCCGGGCTGGAACTGCAGCACGCGCCAGGACTGGCGCGCCAGCTCGGTGCGGCGCGGATCGGCCAGCACCAGCCGCGCGCCACGCCGCACCGCGTTCTTGATCCAGCTCGCGCCGACCGGATGGTTCTGCGCCGGGTTGGCGCCGATCAGCAGGATGAAGTCGGCCTGCTCGACGTCGCGCAGCGGATTGCTGACCGCGCCCGAGCCCAGCCCCTCCATCAGCGCCGCCACGCTGGAGGCATGGCAGAGCCGGGTGCAGTGGTCGACGTTGTGCGTCAGGAAGGCCGAGCGGATCAGCTTCTGGAACAGGTAGGCTTCCTCGTTGGTGCCCTTGGCCGAGCCGAAGCCCGCCAGCGGCACCTCGCGGCCGTGCCGCCCGGGATGGGCGTCGCGCACGCGCCGCAGGCCGGCAGCCGCGAAGTCGAGCGCCTCGTCCCAGCTGGCCTCGCGGAACTGGGCGCGCAGCGCGGCCGGATCGGCGCGGCCGCCGGGGCCGCGCGTGAGGATGGACGGGTCCTTGGGCGCGTCGGAGCGGCGGATCAGCGGAACGGTCAGGCGCTCCGGGCTGTGCGCATAGTCGAAGCCGAAGCGCCCCTTGACGCAAAGCCGGCCCTCGTTGGCCGGGCCCGGCGCGCCCTCGACATGGCTGATGCGGCCGTCGCTGACATGGTAGTTCAGCCGGCAGCCGACGCCGCAGAAGGGGCAGACCGACTCGACCTGCTGCTGCGACGGCCGGGCATAGGCGCCATTGGCCGGCGCCAGCGCGCCAGTGGGGCAGGCCTGCACGCATTCGCCGCAGGCGACGCAGCTGCTGGCGCCCAGCGGATCGCCCTGGTCGAAGGTGATCTTGGCATGGCCACCGCGCAAGGACAGGCCGATCACGTCGTTGCCCTGCTCGTCGCGG
>JBDLTM010000133.1:0-6582 GCA_039805805.1 Pseudomonadota bacterium
CAGCCTTTTCGCCACCACGGGATAGCCGAGCACGCGCTCGAACTCGTCGCGCATGTGCGGCGTGGCCAGCCAGCGCAGCTCGCCGGCTTCCAGCGCGGCGCGCAGCGGCTGCGCCCGGACATCCTCGAAGACCCAGAGATCGAGCAGCCAGTTGGTGTCGATGACCAGGCGCGGCAGCTGGCTCATGCCTGTCCTGCCCCGGCACCTTCGCCTGCCGGGCGGGCGCGCGCCGATCCGGCCAGGAGGTCGAAGCGGAACAGGCGGCACTCGATCGGGCCGTTCCACATCGGCACCCGGCGCGATTCCTTGAAGCGCATCTTGGACGGCAGCTTGAGGTCGGGCGTCAGCAGCCAGGCGCTCCAGCCCGCATAGTGCTTCTTCCAGTGGCTGGCGAGCTGGGCGAAGAAGTCGTTGTTCTCGCGCCCGTCGGCGGTCTGCGCGGTCTCGCGGCCGCGCAGCGTGGCAGCCGCGGGGGCACCCGCCGTGAACACCCGCACCCCGCCCCGGACGGCCGCGCGACCCTCGGCGCGCTGGCCGGCGACGCCGGCCGCGGCGATGCGCTCGCCATAGGGCGGGTTGAGCAGCAGCACGCCCGGGGTCGCGCTGGGCGGCATGCGCTGCAGCGCGTCGCCGCCGCGCAGCTCGATCGCCTGCGCGACACCGGCGCGCTCGGCGTTGCGGCGCGCGAAGTCGACCATGCGGAAGGCCACGTCGCTGCCGAAGATGAAGGGCTGCGCCGGCATCGGACGCTCGGCAGCCTTGGCCTCCTGCTTCAGAACCTGCCAGACATGGGCCTGGAAGGGCATGAGCTTCTCGAAGGCGAAGCGGCGCGATCCACCCGGCGCGATGTTGAGCGCCAGCAGCGCGGCCTCGATCGGCACCGTGCCGCTGCCGCAGCAGGGGTCGTAGAGCGGCGCGATGCTGCCCTGCTCGTCGGGCTGGCCGGTCCAGCCGGTGGCCGCGATCATGGCGGCGGCCAGCGTCTCCTTGAGCGGCGCGTCGCCCTTGTCCTCGCGCCAGCCGCGCTTGAACAGCGGCTCGCCCGAGGTGTCGATGTAGACCGTCACGTCCTCGCGCGTCAGGTGGGCGAAGACGCGCACGTCGGGGCGCGCGGTGTCGACACTCGGGCGCGCGCCGCGCTTGTCGCGCAGGCGGTCGCAGAGCGCGTCCTTGACCCGAAGCGCGGCAAAGTTCAGGCTCTTGAGCGGGCTGTGCTGGGCAGTGATCTCGACCTTGACCGTCTGCTGCGGCGTCAGCCAGATCTCCCAGGCCACGCCGGCGGCGGCGTCGTAGATGCCCTGCTCGTCCCGGTAGGGGCGCTGCGCCAGCCGCACCAGCACGCGCTGCGCGAGGCGGCTGTGCAGGTTGAGCTTCATCGCGTCGCGCCAGCTGCCCGGCAGCTCGACGCCGCCGCGCGAGGTGTTCATCTGCGCTGGCGGCACGCCGGTGATGCGCTCGACCTCGGCGGCCAGGTAGTCCTCGACGCCGGCGGCGCAGGGAAGGAACAGGGTCAGGGCATTCATGGGCAGGTTCTCGTCATTCGGTTGCAGAAGGCAGCGCGGAGCCGGACAGGGCCCGGGAGTGTAAGCGCTGCCGCGGCTTCACAGCGCCTTGCGCAGATTGGCCGGCGCGATGCGCAGCGCCTCGCGGTACTTGGCGACGGTGCGGCGCGCGCACTCGATGCCCTGCTGCTTGAGCAGCTCGGCGATCTGGTTGTCGCTCAGCGGCTTGTTCGGGTTCTCGGCCGACACCAGCTGCTTGATCAAGGCGCGCACCGCGGTGCTCGACGCGTTGCCGCCAGCCTCGGTGCCCAGGCTGGAGCCGAAGAAGTACTTGAGCTCGTAGGTGCCGAACGGCGTCGCCATGTACTTGGAGCTCGTCACGCGGCTGATGGTCGATTCGTGCAGCCCCAGCTCGTCGGCGATCTCGGCCTGCACCAGCGGCCGCATCGCCAGCTCGCCCTGCTGGAAGAAGTCGCGCTGGCGCTCGACGATCGCCGTCGAGACGCGCAGGATGGTGTCGAAGCGCTGCTGGATGTTCTTGATGAACCAGCGCGCCTCCTGCAGCCGCTGCTGCAGGCCGGTTGCCGACTCGCCCTTGTGGCCGCGCAAGGCGCCGGCATAGACATCGTGCACGCGCAGGCGCGGCATCACGTCGGGGTTGAGCTGGACCTTGAAGCCGTCCCCGTCGGCGCTGACGATGACGTCGGGCACCACGATGTTGCGCTGCACGTCGGCAAAGCGCCGGCCCGGCTTGGGCTCGAGCCGGGTGATCAGGGCCAGCGCCTCGCGCGCCAGCGCCTCGTCGAGGCCGCACTGCGCGCCCAGCTTGCGCAGGTCGCGCCTGGCCAGCAGCTCGAGCGGCTGGGCGCAGATCGCGAGCGCGGCCCGCGCGAGCGGACTGTTGGGCTGCTCGAGGACCTGCAGCTTCAGGCACTCGGCCAGGTCGCGTGCGCCGACGCCGGCCGGCTCCATCTGCTGCAGCCAGTGCAGCGCGGTGCGCAGCAGCTGCAGCAGCTCCTCGAGGCGTGCGGCACGCTCGTCCTCGTCAGAGCTGGGAGCTGACTGGGCAACTTCCTCCTGCGCCAGCAGCGCCTCGGCCAGCTCGGGCAGCGGGTCGGCCAGGTAGCCGTCCTCGTCGAGCGACTCGATCAGGAAGTAGAGCGCGGCGCGCTCGTCGTCTTCCAGCCGCAGCGAGAGCGCCTGCCGGTGCAGATGCTCAGCCAGCGAGACCGGCGCGCTGGCGAGGTCGATCGCGCTGGCGCCCTCCTCGTCCTGCGCGCCGTTGCGCGCGGGCGCCTCGCTGCCCCAGTCGCCGTCGTCCGCGCTCGCCTCGACCGTGCCGTCGCCCTCCCAGCCAGGCTCGGACAGGCCGGCCTCATCGCCGGATTCGGTGCCCGCCTCGCCGGGTGCCAGCTCGGCGGCGGCAGGCTCGGGCTGCGCTGCAAGCGCATCGCCGGGCAGATCGCCATGGTCGGGCGGGCCGCCCTCTCGCTCCAGGCCCTGGGGCTGCGGCTCTGCCTCATCGGCCTCGAGCTCGAGCTCGAGGAAGGGATTCTCGTCGAGCATCTGCTCGACTTCCTGCGCCATCTCGAGCGTGGACAGCTGCAGCAGCCGGATCGACTGCTGCAGTTGCGGCGTCAGCGCAAGCTGCTGCGAGACGCGCAGTTGCAGCGAGGGCTTCATCGACATCGCCGGTTCACATGCGGAAATGTTCGCCGAGGTAGACCCGGCGCACGTCGGGGTTCTCGACGATCTCGGCCGGCGTGCCCTGGGCCAGCACCCGGCCCTCGCTGATGATGCAGGCGTGGTCGCAGATGCCCAGCGTCTCGCGCACGTTGTGGTCGGTGATCAGCACGCCGATGCCGCGCGCGGTCAGGAAGCCGATGATGCGCTGGATCTCGATCACCGCGATCGGATCGACGCCGGCGAAGGGCTCGTCGAGCAGGATGAAGCGCGGGTCGGTCGCCAGCGCGCGCGCGACCTCGACCCGGCGCCGCTCGCCGCCCGACAAGGCGGGTGCCGGCGCGGCGCGCAGGTGGCCGATGTGGAGCTCGTCGAGCAGGGCCTCGAGCCGGCGCTCGATCTCGGCCTGGCCCAGCGCCCGGCCGTCGGCGTCGACCTGCAGCTCGAGCACGGCGCGGATGTTGTCCTCGACGCTGAGCTTGCGGAAGATCGACGCCTCCTGCGGCAGATAGCCGAGGCCGAGGCGGGCCCGACGGTGCATCGGCAGGTTCTCGATCGATTGGCCATCGAGCAGGATCTGGCCCGCATCGACCCGCACCAGGCCGACGATCATGTAGAAGGACGTGGTCTTGCCGGCGCCGTTGGGCCCGAGCAGGCCGACCACCTCGCCGCACTCCAGCGTCAGCGAAACATCCCTGACCACCATGCGGCTGCCATAGCTCTTCTGCAAGCCGCGGACCTCGAGCCGGCTGGGGACCGGCGCGCTCACGGCTTGCCCCCGATGCTGCCGCTCGGCTGCAGGGACAGGGGCTTGACGGGCTGGCCCTGTCCCTGGGACTTGGGCGCGAGCGTGGCGCGCACGCGGCCCGAGGGATTGGCCGGCGATGTGCTGGCCGGGCCACCATCGACCCGGAACACCTCGGTCTGGTTGTCGTAGACGATCACGCCGCCAGCGGTCTCGTCGCTCAGCGTGCTGCCACGGTAGCGGCGCAGCACGGCCTGGCCGATGAACCTGACCTGGTCGGCGCGGCCGTCGTATTCGATGCGCTGCGCCTCGCCCTCGATGTACTCGTCCAGGCCGTCGCGCTTGTGCCGGTAGCTGGCCGGCTGGCCCGGTCCCGCGAGGATGAGGCCGAACTGGTTGCCCTGTGGGTCCTGCCGGACGTCGACCTGGGCGCCACGGATCACGATCGTGCCCTTGGTGATCACGACCCGGCCGCTGAAGACGCTGGTCTGGCTCGCTTCGTCGTAGCGCAGTGCATCGGCCTCGGCGTTCATGGGCTTGTTGCGGTCGGCACGCTCGGCCCAGGCGACAGATGCAGCGCCGGCACCGGCCAGCACGAGCAGGGCAGCCAGCGCTGGCCGAAGGAAGGAGATGTTGGGCATGATGGCTGTCGGCACGGAACTTGCATCGATTGTAGCGACGCTCGTCGTGCCCCATGCCACGGTCACCGCCGCGAAACGCAAAAAAGGCCTGCACCGCGCAGGCCCTCCTGAGGCGCCACCAGCCTGCGATCAGCCCTTGCGCACCTCGGCGATCAGGGCGTTGACGATGGGCATGGTGCGCTCGGCCTGGCCTGGCACCAGGAAGCGGCCCGCGACGCCGACCGCTGGCGTGCCCTCGACCTGGTACAGGTCGGCGAGCTGGGTCGCGCGCCTGACCTTGCCGGCGACGCCGAAGGACTGGTAGGCCTCGAGGAACTTGGCGCGGTCGACGCCGGCCCTGGCCACCCAGTCGGCCATCGCCTCGGGCTTGTTGCCGGCCGGTCGGACCTGCTCGGTGAAGAACTGCGCGAACAGCTTGTCATGCGCCGACTCGAGCTGGCCCATGGCCTCTAGCGCGTAGTAGACGCGCTGCAGCGGCTCGGAGAACACCGGCACGCGGCGGAACGACACATGGGCCGGCTTCTGCTTGAGCCAGGCCTTGACCATGGGCTCGAAGTTGAAGCAGTGGATGCAGCCGTAGGAGAAGAACTCCAGCACCTCGACCTGGCCGGGCGGGGCATCGACGGCCAGAGGCTGCTTGAGCCGCTGGTAATCCTTGCCTTCCTTGAAGGCGGACTGCGCCCGCGCCGGCAGGGCCAGCAGGCCGGTTCCGGCCAGCATGGAAGCGGTCAGCAGGGATTGATGGAAGGCGCGACGTTGCATGAGGATCAGGCTCCTGGGCATTGAAGGGGTTCAGCGCTGGGCGCGGATCAGGGCGGCCTTGATGCCCTGGGTCGCCAGCTGCTGCTGGATGCGCTCGGCATCGGACTTGCTGCGCAAGGGCCCCAGGCGCACGCGATGGATCAGCTGGCCGGCCTGCTCCCGCTCGCTGACCTTGGGGTCGAAACCCAGCATGGCCAGCTTGGCGCGCTGGGCCTCGGCCTCGGCGGGCGACTGGAAGGCGCCGGCCTGGACGAAGTAGTGGTAGGGATCGGCTTCGGGCGCCGGACTGGAGGCAGCCTCGCGCGACTGGATCAGCTCGGCCATCGGATCCTTGTCGGCCGGCCTGGCCAGCGGGGCCGGAGCGGACTTGCCGGGCTCGGCCACCGATGCGGCCGGCGCTGCCGCTGCGGGCGCTGGCTCATCGGACGGCTTGGGCACGCTCTTGCTGGCCAGGCCCGCGTTCGGGTTCCAGTCCTTGTTGCGCTCCTGCTCCTGCGCGTCCTTCTCGGCCTTGTTGCCGAAGCCCCGATCGACGAAGGGCACCGGCACCTTGGTCACGTAGACCGCGACTGCCAGCGCTATGCCCAGGCCGATCAAGAGGCCGATGACAAGACCCAACCCAGTTCCACCCTGTTGCTTTTTCATCTTGATTTACATCTTCTGCGGCGCGCTGACACCGAGCACGGCCAGTCCATTGTGCAGCACCTGCGCCGTCGCCGCCACCAGCGCGAGACGGGCTTGTCTGACCGCCTCGTCGTCGACCAGGATGCGCTCGGCGTCGTAGTAGCTGTGGTAGGCGGACGCGAGCTCGCGCAGGTAGAAGGTCACGTCGTGCGGCGCGAAGCCCTCGGCCGCGCCGGTCAGCATCTCGGGATACTTGGACAGCTGCAGCATCAGCGCCTGCGCCTGCGGACCCTCGAGCGCCGACAGGTCGACGTCCTTGAGGCTGGCGACGTCGCCGCCCCAGGCCGCCAGCACCGAGCAGATGCGCGCGTGCGCATATTGCACGTAGAACACCGGGTTGTCGTTGTTCTGCTGGATCGCGAGGTCGACGTCGAAGGTGTACTCGGTGTCGGGCTTGCGCGACAGCAGGAAGAAGCGCACGGCGTCCTTGCTGGTCCACTCGATCAGGTCGCGCAGCGTGACGTAGCTGCCGGCGCGCTTGGAGATCTTGACCTCCTCGCCACCCTTCATGACGGTGACCATCTTGTGCAGCACGTAGTCGGGCCAGCCCTGCGGGATGCCCACG
>JBDLTM010000134.1:0-6538 GCA_039805805.1 Pseudomonadota bacterium
CCTTATCGACTCAAACGCCCACGCTTATCGGCTGTAACTTGTTAACGATCCACCAGCCCAGCAGCACCAGCTACCTGACTGTTCACCTCGCCGCGATCAGCGAAGCCTTGAATTATGACACAGTTTCCCGTCTCTTGATCGAAGCAGCGGAAAGTTTTTTAACTACCGAACCACTTGATCACCTGACGCCTTGCAGCACAACCAGTGCTTGTCTGCGTCGGGAACGAAATTCTATACCCGTTTCGGGTCAGATTGAAGACGGGGAACAAAAAACATGTTCAGCCATGGGCGACGCGCTTGAAGGGGATGTTGCCTGTGCGAGGTACTGATGCGCGCCCTGCTGGTCTGGTCTGGTCTGGTCTGGTCTGGTCTGGTCTGGTCTGGTCTGGTCTGGTCTGGTCTGGTCTGGTCTGGTCTGGTCTGCAGCAGGATAATCCCGCGCATGGCTTTGATCACACTCAATCAGGTATGTCTGGCGTTCGGGCATGTGCCCTTGCTGGACCATCAGGACTTTTCCCTGGAGGCGAACGAGCGCGTCGGCCTCGTGGGCCGCAACGGCACCGGCAAGTCCTCGCTGCTCAAGATACTGGCGGGGCTGGAGAAGCCCGACGACGGCCTGATCCAACAGCAGAACGGGCTGCGGCTGGCCTATGTGCCGCAGGAACCGGCAATGGACGGCGATGCGACGGTTTTCGACGTCACCAGCGAAGGCCTGGCGCGCGCCAAGGAGCTGCGCGAGCAGTACCTGAGCCACGCGCCCGGCGTCGATCTCGATGCACTGCAGAACGAGATCGAGGCGCTCGATGCCTGGAACTGGGAACAGCGCGTCGAACAGACGCTGGACAAGCTGGAGCTCGATGCCTCGGCGCGCATCGGCGAGCTGTCGGGCGGGCTCAAGAAGCGCGTCGCGCTGGCGCGCGCGCTGGTGGCACAGCCGGACGTGCTGATGCTCGACGAGCCGACCAACCACCTCGACCTGGACGCGATCGGCTGGCTAGAGGAACTGCTGCTGGCCTTCAAGGGCAGCGTGGTCGTGATCAGCCACGACCGCGCCTTCCTGGACCGGGTCACGACGCGTACCGTCGAGCTCGACCGCGGCCGGCTGATGAGCTATGCGGGCAACTTCAGCCAGTACCAGTTGCTCAAGGAGGAGCAGCTCGCGCAGGAGGCGGTGATCAACGCCAAGGCCGACAAGCTGCTCGCGCAGGAGGAGGTCTGGATCCGCAAGGGCGTCGAGGCCAGGCGCACGCGGGCGCAGGCGCGCATCGAACGGCTCAAGGTGCTGCGGGACCAGCGCGCGCAGCGGCGCGAGACCGTGGGCCGGGTGCGGATGGAGGTCAGCAGCGGCGCGCCGAGCGGCAAGCTGGTCGCCGAGCTCGAGAACGCGAGCAAGTGGTTCGGCGAGGGCGAGACGCGCAAGACCGTCATCAAGCGCTTCACGGCCACCATCCTGCGCGGCGACAAGGTGGGCCTGATCGGACCGAACGGCGCCGGCAAGACCACGCTGCTCAAGCTCATCCTGGGCCAGCTCGAGCCCGACGAGGGCCTGGTCAAGCGCGGCACCCAGCTGCAGGTGGCGTATTTCGACCAGATGCGTGACCAGCTCGACCTCGACGCGACGCTGGAGGACTTCATCAGCCCGGGCAGCGAGTGGATCGAGATCAACGGCCGCCGCACCCATGTCAAGAGCTATCTGGGCGACTTCCTGTTCTCGCCGGCGCGCGCGCATGCGCCGGTGCGCACGCTGTCGGGCGGCGAGCGCAACCGGCTGCTGCTCGCGCGGCTGTTCGCGCGGCCGGCCAACGTGCTGGTGCTCGACGAGCCGACCAACGACCTCGACATCGACACGATCGAGCTGCTCGAGGGCCTGCTGGCCGAGTACGAGGGCACGGTGTTCCTGGTCAGCCACGACCGCCGCTTCCTCGACAACGTGGTCACGAGCACGATCGTGTTCGAGGGCGACGGGCTGTGGCGCGAGTACGAGGGCGGGGTGCAGGACTGGCTGACGCAGGCGGCGCGCGCGCAGGGTGCGGTGGCGGGGTCGGCCTGGGGTGCCGCCAAGCTGGCTCCCGCCAAGACAGCAGAAAAACCGCAGCAGGCCAGGAACCAGGCCAGCGAGTCTGCGCCAGCCAGCGCGCCTGCAGCTGCAGCGGCGCCGAAGCGCAAGCTCAGCTACAAGGACCAGCGCGAGCTCGAGGCGCTGCCCGGCAGGATAGAGGCGCTGGAGCAGGAGCAGGCCGCAATCGATCGCGAGCTGGCCGACGGCAGCTTGTACGCGGGCGATCCGGCGCGCGCCGCCGCGCTGGCGACGCGCCACGGCGAAATCGAGGAAGAGCTGATGGAGGCGCTGGAGCGCTGGGAGCAACTCGGAGGCGTCTGAGCCTCGGGGCAAAGACCCCGTCAGCAGGACCAGCGGTTCAGGCCGGCGACTAGGGCTGGCTGCGGGACTGCGGCACCCGTTCAGCCACCCAGGTCAGGGTGATCGACCAGCGTCGAGAGCGGCAGTTCGCTGAGTTCCTGCAGCAGCCGGGCCAGCGCTCGGCCCGCTGCCTCGACCAGTTCGCGCCCGGTCCCCGCGTCGGCCGCGGCGGCGTTGCCGACCGCCCCCTGCAGATGGTAGTCCTGCATCTGCCAGGCCAGTTTGGCGCTGCGGCCGTTGCCCAGGATGGGATAGCGCTGGGCGCGCTGCTGCGAGGTCGAGGTGAAGTGCTGAGCCCGCTCCATGCGCACGGCCCCGGGCCGCAGCGCCAGCATCATC
Source organism: Pseudomonadota bacterium (assembly GCA_039805805.1). Lineage (GTDB taxonomy): Bacteria > Pseudomonadota > Gammaproteobacteria > Burkholderiales > Burkholderiaceae_C > Malikia. Next base: position 2,759 of record JBDLTM010000134.1, read on the forward strand.
GACGTCTCGACCTGGCCGGCGTGGATGCCGAAGCGGTGCTCGGCAGCGCTGAAGCGCGCGTTGAGATCCTGGCCCTGCTCGTCGAGCAGTGGAAGGTTGAACCAGCTCGCGCTGTAGACCAGCAAGTCGAGCCGGGTGCGCAGGTCGCGCGCGACGACATCCATGATGCCGGCATGGCCGCCGTGGCTGTTGAAGATCAGCAGCTTGCGCACGCCGGCGCGCGCAACCGACTCGCCGATCTCGGTCCAGAGGCGCAGCACGGTCTCGGGCCGCAGCGTGAGCGTGCCAGGAAAGCGCTGGTGCTCGGGGCTGAGGCCGACCGACTGGGTCGGCAGCAGGTAGGCGGGACAGTCGGCTGGCAGATGAGGGCCGGCGGAGGCCAGCACGCCCTCGACCAGGTCGGCGTCGACCGACAGCGGCAGATGGGGGCCATGCTGCTCGATCGCCGCGACCGGCAGCACGGCGACGGTGCGCCCGGGGTCGAGCGCCGGAAAATCGGTGGTGCAGAGGTCGGCCCAGCGGCGCAGTGCGAAATTGGTGGCAGCCATGGCGAGATGTTACGCCGGATGGGGGCATGGGCCCTCCTGCACAATCCGGGTCTGTGGTCACGGCATTGCGTGGCCCATATTCATTTAATTGAAGACTCACGATGCGTCACTGGATCGCCCGACTGCTGTTCACGCTGCTGGCCGTCATGGCCCTGCCCTCATCGGCACTGGACCTGAGCGTAGGCGGCAGCGTCAGGACCGCGCAGACCCGCGCCGAGCTGCTGGCACACGCACCCGATGGCGTGGCGCCAGGCAAGCCGCTCTGGCTGGGACTGCGGCTGGAGCATGCGCACGGCTGGCACAGCTACTGGAAGAACGCCGGTGACTCCGGCCTGCCGACCGAGTTGCGCTGGACGCTGCCCCCAGGAGTGAGCATGGGCGAGGTCGCCTGGCCGACGCCGCGCAAGTTCGTGCTCGGCGAGCTCGCCAACTACGGCTACGACGGCAAGGTGCTGCTGCCGACTCCGCTGACGGTGACCCCCGACTTCCGGGGCAGCGAACTCGAGGTGGCGCTGCATGCCAGCTGGCTGGTCTGCCGCCAGGAATGCATCCCCGAGGAAGGCCGCTTCCTGATCCGGATTCCGGTGCGGGGCTCGTTGGCTTCAAACGGATCGGAATTCCAGTCGGCCCTGGACTCTGTCCCACGCGAGCTGGCGGCCAAGGGCAGCCTGCTGCGCCCCGATCAGCAGTCTTTGCAGGTCGAGCTGAGAGGACTGCCGGCGGAGTGGCGCGGCAGCAAGCTCGAGATCTACCCGGAAGCCACGGGCCTGATCTCTCCGGGCGGCAGCTGGACGCAGTCATGGCAGGACGGGCGCTGGACCGCCTCGCTGCCGCTCTCGCCCGAGCGCAGCGCAAGCCCGACCCAGGTCACGGTAGTGCTGGCGCTCGCAGACAGCCGGCCAGGGCAGGCTGGCATACGAATGGAATTGCCGGTGGCAGGCTCATGGCCCCCCGCAGCGCAGCGCGCCGAAGTGCCGCTGGCCTTGCAGCAGGCGCTAGAAAAGGGCCCGTCCGGCACTGAACGACAGACCGCCCCCAGCAACCCGCCCGGCGGAATCGGCCTCTGGGCTGCGCTGCTCAGCGCACTGGTGGGTGGACTGATCTTGAACCTGATGCCCTGCGTGTTCCCGGTGCTCACGATCAAGGTGATGGCCTTCGCGCGCCACGCCGACGACCGGCGCGCGCACCGGCAGGCCGGCCTGGCGTACACGGCGGGCGTGCTGCTGTCCTTCCTGGCGCTCGGCGGACTGCTGCTGTCGCTGCGTGCGGCGGGCGAGCAGCTGGGCTGGGGCTTCCAGCTGCAGAATCCGGGCGTGGTGGCGGGCCTGGCCTTGCTGTTCACCGTGATCGGACTGAACCTGGCCGGACTGTTCGAGTTCGGCCACATGGTGCCGGGCTCGCTGGCCGGGCTGCAGCTGCGCCATCCGCTGGCGGAAGCCTTCCTGACCGGGGTGCTCGCGGTGGCAGTGGCCTCGCCCTGCACGGCGCCCTTCATGGGTGCGTCGCTGGGGCTGGCGATCGGCCTGCCGACGCTGCAGGCCTTGTCGGTCTTCGCCGCCATCGGCATCGGCATGGCGCTGCCCTATCTGGCTGCGAGCTTCTACCCCGGCCTCGCGCGCGCCCTGCCGCGACCCGGCGCCTGGATGCAAACGCTGCGCCAGGGCCTGGCCTTCCCGATGCTGGCGACCGTGATCTGGCTTCTCTGGGTGCTGGGGCAGCAGACCGGCATCGACGGCGTGGCGGCGCTGCTGCTGGCCCTGCTGCTGCTGGCCTGGCTGGCATGGACGCTGACCAGGCGCGGTAAGGTGCGTGCGCTACTGGCACCGCTGCTGCTGGCTGGCCTGGTCGCGCTGCTGTGGCAGGCCGGTCCCAGGATCTGGACGCCGCAGGCCCAGGCCATGCCGGCGGCCGATGCCAGCCTGCCCAGCACGGACAGCCGATGGCATGCCTGGTCGCCCGAGCGCATGGCGGGACTGCAGGCGGCAGGCAAGACGGTGTTCGTCGACTACACCGCGGCCTGGTGCGTGACCTGCCAGTACAACAAGTCCACCGTGCTGTCCGATCCGGCTCTGCTGGCGCGCCTGGCTGACGAGGACGTGGTACTGCTGCGCGCCGACTGGACCCGGCGCGACCCGGCCGTGACGGCGGCGCTGGCCGCCATCGGCCGCAACGGCGTACCGACCTATGCGCTCTATCGCCCCGGCTCGCAGCCCAGACTCTTATCCGAAATCCTCAGCGTGACGGAGGTGCTGCAGGCGCTGTCTGCACGCTGACCGGCTTGCGATCGATCAAGGCCCGTGCTTTCCGTTCGGCATCCGGCAGAACAGTCGGCACTGGTACTGCGACAATGGCGGGATGAGCACGAACGCGACCCCCAGCAGCTTTGCCCCACTGCAGAACGACAGCTTCCTGCGCGCCTGCCTGCGCCAGGCCACCGACCACACTCCAATCTGGCTGATGCGCCAGGCGGGCCGCTATCTGCCCGAGTACCGTGCCACGCGCGCCAAGGCAGGCAGTTTCATGGGGCTGGCGACCAACGTCGATTACGCCACCGAAGTCACGCTGCAGCCGCTCGAGCGCTATGACCTGGATGCCGCCATCCTGTTCAGCGACATCCTGACCGTGCCCGACGCGATGGGTCTGGGCCTGAGCTTCGCGCTGGGCGAAGGTCCCAAGTTCGCCAGGACCGTGCGCACAGAGGCCGACGTCGCCGCGCTGGCCGTGCCCGACATGGACAAGCTGCGCTATGTGTTCGACGCCGTGACCTCGATCCGCAAGGCGCTGAACGGCCGCGTGCCGCTGATCGGCTTCTCGGGCAGCCCATGGACGCTGGCCTGCTACATGGTCGAAGGCGGCGGCTCGGACGACTACCGCCTGGTCAAGACGCTGATGTACCAGCGCCCCGACCTGATGCGGCGCGTGCTCGAGATCAACGCCGATGCGGTCGCGCTCTACCTGCGCACCCAGATCGAAGCTGGCGCACAGGCCGTGATGATCTTCGACAGCTGGGGCGGCGTGCTGGCGGACGGCAACTTCCAGCAGTTCAGCCTGGCCTACACGAAGCGCGTGCTCGACCAGTTGCCCAGGGAATTCAACGGCCAGCGTATTCCGCGCATCGTATTCACCAAGGGCGGCGGCCTCTGGCTGGACGACATGAACACGCTGGACTGCGATGTGCTGGGCCTGGACTGGACCGTCAACCTGGCCAAGGCGCGCGCGCGCGTCGGCGGCC
>JBDLTM010000135.1:0-6520 GCA_039805805.1 Pseudomonadota bacterium
GTCGTGCTCGATCAGCACGATCGTGGTGCCGAACTCGTCGTTCACGTCGAGCACGAAGCGGCTCATGTCCTGCTTCTCCTCGACGTTCATGCCGGCCATCGGCTCGTCGAGCAGCAGCACCTGCGGCTCCATCGCCAGCGCGCGGCCCAGGTCGACGCGCTTTTGCAGGCCGTAGGGCAACTGGCCGACCGGGGTCTTGCGATAGGCCTGGATCTCGAGGAAGTCGATGATGTGCTCGACCTTCTCGCGGTGCGCCTCCTCCTCGCGCTGCGCCGGGCCGAGCCGCAGCGCCTGCAGCAGCAGGTTGCTCCTGATGCGCAGGTTGCGCCCGGTCATCAGGTTGTCGATCACGCTCATGCCCTTGAACAGCGCGAGGTTCTGGAAGGTGCGCGCCACGCCCATCTCGGCGACCTGGCGGCTGCTCATGTGGCTGAAGGTCTGGCCGCGGAAGGTGATCGAGCCCTCGGAAGGCTTGTAGACGCCGTTGATGCAGTTGAGCATCGAGCTCTTGCCAGCGCCGTTTGGGCCGATGATCGAGCGGATCTCGTGCTCCTTGACGTTGAACGAGATGTCGGTCAGCGCCTTGACGCCGCCAAAGCGCAGACTGATGTTCTTGACGTCGAGGATGACGTCACCGACTTTCTTGTGTGCCATGTCTGGTTTTTCCTGCGTTTCAGGCGGCCTGTTTCATGGCCGGGAATGTCTTGGCGTCCATCAGCCTGAGCGTGGCGCTGACCTTGCCGGTGCGGCCATCCTCGAACTTGACCTGGGTCTCGATGTACTGCTCGGCCTTGCCCGCGTAGAGCGCATCGAGCAGCACGCCGTACTTGTCGCCGATGAAGCCGCGCCTCACCTTGTTGGTGCGTGTGAGCTCGCCGTCGTCGGCGTCGAGCTCCTTGTGCAGCACCAGGAAGCGGCTGACCTGGCTGCCCGCGAGCAGTTCGTCGCGGCTGAGGTCGGCGTTGACCTTCTCGACGCAATCGCGGATCAGCTCGTAGACCTGGGGCTTCTGTGCCAGGTCGGTGTAGCCGGCATAGGGCAGGTTGCGGCGCTCGGCCCAGTTGCCGACCGCGTCGAAGTCGATGTTGACCAGCACGCAGACGCGGTCGCGGCCGTCGCCAAAGGCCACCGCCTCCTTGATGTGGGAGAAGAACTTGAGCTTGTTCTCGACATACTTGGGCGCGAACATGGCGCCGTCGTGCTCGCCGCCCTTGATGCGGCCGACATCCTTGACCCGGTCGATGATCTTGAGGTGGCCCGAGGCGTCGATGAAGCCCGCGTCGCTGGTGTGGTACCAGCCGTCATCGCTCAGCACCTCGCGCGTGGCCTTCTCGTTCTTGTAGTACTCCTTGAGCAGGCCGGGCGACTTGACCAGGATCTCGCCGCTGTCGGACAGCTTGATCTCGACGCCCTCGCAGGGCACGCCGACGGTGTCGGCGCGGGCCTCGTGGTCGGGCTGGAGGCATACGAAGACCGCGGTCTCGGTCGAGCCGTAGAGCTGCTTGAGGTTGATCCCGATCGAGCGGTAGAAGCGGAACAGGTCGGGTCCGATCGCCTCGCCCGCGGTGTACGCCACCCGAACCCGCGACAGCCCCAGCGTGTTGCGCAGCGGACCGTAGACCATCAACTTGCCCAGCCCGTAGTGGAGCCGGTCCATCAGGCCGACGTTCTTGCCGTCCATCAGCGCGGGGCCGACCTTCTCGGCCACCTTCATGAAGTGGTGGAACATCGAGCGCTTGAGGGGGCCTGCATCCTCCATGCGGATCATGACGCTGGTCAGCAGGCCCTCGAAGACGCGCGGCGGCGCGAAGTAGTAGGTCGGGCCGATCTCCTTGAGGTCGATCGTCACCGTGCTGGCCGACTCGGGGCAGTTGACGACATAGCCGCAGGCCAGCCACTGCGAATAGCTGAAGATGTTCTGGCCGATCCAGGCCGGCGGCAGGTAGGCCAGCACCTCCTCGCTCTGGCCGAGGCGGTCGAAGCGGGCGCCGACGTCGGCGCGGTTGAGCAGCGTGAAATGGGTGTGCACCACGCCCTTGGGGTTGCCCGTGGTGCCCGAGGTGAAGAACATCGCCGCCACGTCGTCGGGCTGCCCTTGGTCGATCTGCTCCTGGAAGAAGTCGGGATGCTCGCGGGTGAACATGGCTCCAGCCGCCTCGACCTCGGCCAGGCCGGCCAGCCCCGGCTCGTCGTAGTTGCGCAGGCCGCGGCCATCGTCGAACAGGATATGCTCGAGCTGCGGGCATTGCTCGCGGATCTCGAGCATCTTGTCGACCTGCTCCTGGTCCTCGACCACCGCGAAGCGGACCTCGGCGTTGTTGATCGGGAACACGCACTCGGGTGCAGCGGCGTCCTGGTAGAGCGCGACGGGAATCGCTCCCAGGGTCTGCGCGGCCAGCATGGTCGCGTACAGGCTGGGACGGTTGGCGCCGACGATGATCAGGTGCTCGCCGCGCTGCAGGCCGAGCTGGTGCAGGCCGCCCGCGATATGCGAGACCCGATCGGCCATCCGGCGCCAGCTGATGGTCTGCCAGATGCCATATTCTTTTTCACGCATGGCCGGCGCGTCGGGGCGCCTGGCGGCATGCTCTTGCAATAGCTTGGGGAAGGTGGTCCGCATGGTGTCTCCTCGTGCAACCCAGCCGGGGAAGGCTGGAGAATCGCCGCTCATTCACATCTGTAATGGAATGTATTCCCAAACTTTGACGTCGTGTTGTCCTTTGGGCGACAATTAAGGGTTGCCCCTCCCTGGTACTTTCCCTAGGTCGGGTGGCAGGATCCCATCTTCCATGGATCAATCTCCCTACATGACATCATCCGCAAGACTGCAGCAGGGCGCACGCGAGCTGACCGGTGACGAGATCGCCCTCATTCCCTGGCTGGAGGGGCTGGGCCAGGCCGAGCGAGCGCGCGCGATCGAGGCGCTGGTCGTCTCCGAGGTCGATCCGGGCGACTTCATCTGCAAGATCGGGCGCCAGGTGACCTACTGGTTCGGCCTGATCGACGGCCTGCTCAAGATGAGCAACGACGACCGGCGCGGCCGCCTGGTCACCTTCACCGGCGTGGCGCCTGGCGGCTGGTTTGGCGAGGGTACAGTGCTCAAGCGCGAGACCTACCGCTACAACGTCAAGGCCCTGCGCAGAAGCCGCGTCACCGGCTTGCCGCTCGAGACCTTCCACTGGCTGCTGGACAACTCGATCGGCTTCAACCGCTTCATCATGAACCAGCTCAACGAGCGGCTCGGCCAGTTCATCGCCGCGCGCGAGATCGACCGCATCAGCGATCCCGACGTCAAGGTCGCGCGCAGCCTGGCCAACCTGTTCCATCCGGTGCTGTTCCCGGGCGTCGGCCAGGTCCTGCGCATCACGCAGCAGGAACTGGCCTACCTGGTGGGACTGTCGCGCCAGCGCGTGAACGAGGCCCTGTCGCAGTGGGAGTCAGAGGGGGCGATCCGCGTCGAGTATGGCGGGCTCAGGGTGCTGGATCTGGATCTGCTGCGGAAGGCGGGCAGCCAGCGCTGACGCTGGCTGTCGCTCCAGCGGGCTCGCGGTGGCGCTGCCGGTATTCCGCTGGCGTCTGTCCGGTCCAGCCGCGAAATGCGCGGATGAAGCTCTTCTCGTTGCTGAAGCCGGTGGCCTGCGCGAGCTGCTTGTTGGGCTTTTGCGTGCGCAGCAGCAGCTCGATCGCGCGCTCTCGTCGAACGCTGTCCTTGAGCGCCTGCAGCGAGCTGCCGAGCTCCTGCAGCTGGCGGTGCAGGGTGCGCGGCGAGACATGCAGCAGACCGGCCAGCCCCTCGGCGTTGTGGGCCTCCTGCGGCCGGCTGCGCAGCAGCTGGCGCACCCGCTCGAGCAGCAGCCGGTCGCGCCGGTAGGGCTGGACCAGCAGCGGCAGCGCGTCCTGCAGCAGCTGGTCCATGGCGGACTCGTCGCGGCGCAGTGGCAGGTCGAGGTAGCGCGCATCGAAGCGGATCGAGGTCTGCGTGGCCGAGAACTGGAGCGGGGCTGGGAAGAGGACCGGGTAGCTTTCGCGGTGTGGCGGCGCTGCGAAACTGAAGCGCGCTTCCAGCAGCGGGATGCGCGAATCGGTGTACCAGCAGGCCAGTCCATGGATGTTGCGCAGCACCGAGACATGGCAGAACTCGCGCGTCGGCAGCGGTGCGCGCGGGTCGTCCAGCGTGATCGTCGCCACGTCGTCCTGCTCGGACAGCCGCAGGCCGATGTCATCGGTCAGCAAGCCGTGGTGGCGGCACCAGCGCTTGAGCGCGAGCCGCAGCGTCGGTGCGCCGAGCGAGGCGCGCGCCAGCATGCCGTAGCTGCCCCAGGGCAGGCGCCGGCCGAACCAGCCCAGCGCCTCGTCGTCGAGTTCGCGCATCGCGTGGCCCGAGATCCGCTCCATCTGCAGCGCGCTGATGCGGGCTTCAGGGTCACCGATGGCCTCTGGCTCGATTTGTGCCGCTGCGCAGGCCGCCGCCGGACTCATCCCGCGCGCCTCGTAGGCCCAGGCGATCGCTCGGACGAACGCCATCGGCGTGATGTCCCTTGGCGCCCGCCTGCCGCCTGGGGTCGCGGACTGGCCGGAGTGAGCGGCGATGGAAGGACGGATGGTTGCGGGCATGGTCGAGGCTGGCCGTGATGGCGTGAATTGCAACCATTGTGGCACACGACTGGCTCGTCTCATCCCTAACATGGGCGTACACCAGCCGCCAGCACAGGCAGGCCAGGACATTCCGGAGACCCGCAGATGACGACACTCGGCACCCAACTCAATCCGCGCAGCGCGGACTTCCAGGCCAACGCGGCGGCGATGCGCGCGCTGGTCGACGACCTCAGAGAGCGCATCGAGCGGATCGCGCAGGGCGGCGGCGACGCCGCGCGCGCCAAGCACCTCGCACGCGGCAAGCTGCTGCCGCGCGAGCGCGTGCAGATGCTGCTCGACCCCGGCACGCCCTTCCTCGAGCTTGCGCCGCTGGCCGCGCTCAACCTGTACGGCAACGAGGCGCCCGGCGCCGGCGTGATCGCCGGCATCGGCCGCGTCGCCGGCGTCGACTGCATGGTGGTCTGCAATGACGCCACCGTCAAGGGCGGTACCTACTATCCGATGACGGTCAAGAAGCACCTGCGCGCGCAGGAGATCGCAGAGCAGAACCGGCTGACCTGCATCTACCTGGTCGACTCGGGCGGCGCCAACCTGCCGAACCAGGACGAGGTGTTCCCGGACCGCGAGCATTTCGGCCGCATCTTCTTCAACCAGGCGAACATGAGCGCGCAGGGCATCGCGCAGATCGCCGTCGTCATGGGCAGCTGCACCGCGGGTGGCGCCTACGTGCCGGCGATGAGCGACGAGACCATCATCGTCAAGAACCAGGGCACCATCTTCCTGGGCGGCCCGCCGCTGGTCAAGGCCGCCACCGGCGAGGAGGTCAGCGCCGAGGACCTCGGCGGAGGCGACGTCCACACCCGGCTCTCTGGCGTGGCCGACCACCTGGCGCAGAACGACCTGCACGCGCTGAGCCTGGCGCGCGAGGCGGTCGCTCACCTCAACCGCGCCAAGCAGCCCGGGATCCCGCTGCGCGATCCGCGCGCGCCGCTGTTCCCGGCCGAGGAACTCTACGGCGTGATCCCGACGGACACGCGCAAGCCCTTCGACGTTCGCGAGATCATCGCGCGCATCGTCGACGGCTCCGAGCTGCACGAGTTCAAGCCGCGCTTCGGCGCCACGCTGGTGTGCGGCTTCGCCCACATCGAGGGCATGCCGGTCGGCATCATCGCCAACAACGGCATCCTGTTCTCGGAATCGGCGCTCAAGGGCGCGCACTTCATCGAGCTGTGCTGCCAGCGCAAGATCCCGCTGGTGTTCCTGCAGAACATCACCCAGGTGCCCAAGTTCACCGTCATCATCGGTGGCTCCTTCGGCGCCGGCAACTACGGCATGTGCGGCCGCGCCTATTCGCCGCGCTTCCTCTGGATGTGGCCGAACGCGCGCATCAGCGTGATGGGCGGCGAGCAGGCCGCCAGCGTGCTGGCCACCGTCAAGCGCGACGGCATCGAGTCCCGGGGCGGGCAGTGGAGCGCCGACGAGGAGGAGGCCTTCAAGGCGCCGATCCGCCAGCAGTACGAGGACCAGGGCCATCCCTACTACGCGAGCGCGCGTCTCTGGGACGACGGCGTGATCGACCCGGCCGACACCCGGCGCGTGCTGGCGCTGGGCCTGTCGGCCAGCCTGAACGCGCCGATCCCCGAGACCCGCTTCGGCGTCTTCCGCATGTGAGGCCGGCATGAGCAAGCTGAAAATCGAAGTCGCGGGTCAGCGCGCCACCGTCACGCTGACCCGGCCCGAGCTGCGCAACGCGTTCAACGACGAGGTGATCGCCGAGCTGACCCAGGCCTTCGCCGAGCTGGGTCAGCGCGAAGACGTGCGCGCCATCGTGCTGGCCGCCGAGGGCCCCGCCTTCTGCGCCGGCGCCGACCTCAACTGGATGCGCCGCATGGCCGACTACGACCGCGAGCAGAACCTGGCCGAC
>JBDLTM010000136.1:0-6517 GCA_039805805.1 Pseudomonadota bacterium
AGCGCTGCCGGTACACAATGAGACCATGGACGATGTTGGAGCCGGCTATCGACCGGCCTTCCCGTGGAGACTGGCATGAAGCAGAAGCTGGAGTCGCAACGCCTCATGGCGCTTTTCGCGCTGGGTTGCCTGCTGCTGAACTTCCCCTTGATGCTGCTCTGGGATCGCAGCCAGACCGTCTGGGGACTGCCCTTGTTCCCCCTGGCACTGTTTGTCATCTGGGCATTGCTGATCACGGCGCTGGCCTGGTGCATGGAGCAAGGCGCAGGCTGAGACCTGACGCTGGTTGCCAAGATGTCACCCTGGCTCGTCATGGCCGCCTCGCTGGCCTATCTGCTGCTCCTGTTTGCCGTGGCGACCCATGGCGACCGGCGGGCTGCTGCAGGCCGCAGCGTGATCGCCAATCCCTGGGTCTACGCGCTGTCGATGGCGGTGTACTGCAGCGCCTGGACCTATTTCGGCAGCGTCGGACGGGCTGCCGCATCGGGTCTGTGGTTCCTGCCGATCTACCTCGGTCCCATGCTGGCCATGGTGCTGGCCTGGCTGGTGCTGCGCAAGATGGTGCGGATCGCGCAGCGCTACCGCATCACCTCGATCGCCGACTTCATCGCCAGCCGCTACGGCAAGAGTCCGTTGCTGGCGGGCTTGGTCACGCTGATCACGGTGGTCGGCATCGTGCCCTACCTGGCCTTGCAGCTCAAGGGCGTCTCGGTCGCCTTCGACGTGATGACCGCAGCGCCGGCTGCTGCGGCCCGCGAGCGTGACTGGTGGCAGGAAAGCACCTTCTACCTGGCGCTCGCGCTGGCGGGCTTCACCATGGTGTTCGGCGCGCGACACCTCGACAGCAGCGAGCGCCATGAGGGCATGGTGGCGGCTGTGGCCTTCGAGTCCATCGTCAAGCTGCTGGCCTTCCTGGCCGTGGGCAGCTGGGTCTGCTGGGGCCTGTTCGATGGTATCGGCGACATTGCGGCGCGCGCCGCCGCCTTGCCTGGTCAGGCTCTGACCTTCGGCGCCGGAACGGTTCGATTTCCCCATGTCCAGTGGTTCGCGCTGATGCTGCTGGCCGGCCTGTCGGTGCTGCTGCTGCCGCGCCAGTTCCAGGTCATGGTGGTCGAGAACGTCGACGAACGACACCTGCGCCGTGCCGCCTGGGCCTTTCCGCTCTACCTGCTGCTGATCAACCTCTTCGTGCTGCCGATCGCGCTTGGCGGCCTGCTGCATTTCGGGCTTGGCCAGGCCGACCCCGAGACCTTCGTGCTCTCGCTGCCGCTGAGCCAGGGGCAGCAGGCCCTGGCCCTGCTGGTCTTCGTTGGCGGCCTGTCGGCGGCCACCGGCATGGTGATCGTCGAGACGATCGCGGTCTCGACCATGATCTGCAACGACCTGGTCATGCCGGTGCTGCTGCGTTCGCGCTACGGATTGGCCGGGCGCGACCTCACTCGGGTGATCCTGAACACGCGCCGGATCGCCATCCTGGCCGTGATGCTGCTGGGCTACAGCTATTTCCGCCTTGCCGGCGAGGCCTATGCCTTGGTCAGCATCGGCCTGATCAGCTTTGCTGCCGTCGCGCAGTTCGCGCCCGCGCTGCTCGGCGGAATGTACTGGCGCGGGGCGACCCGCAACGGCGCGCTGGCGGGCCTGCTGGCGGGCTTCCTGGTCTGGAGCTACACGCTGATGCTGCCCTCGCTGGCCAAGTCGGGCTGGATGGCCGATGACTTCCTGCGCCTGGGGCCCTGGGGCCAGGCCTGGCTCAAGCCAGAGGCCCTGCTCGGGCTGCAGGGCTTCGACAGCCTCACCCATTCGCTTTTCTGGAGCCTGCTGCTCAACATTGGCGCCTATGTCGGGGTTTCGCTCTGGCGCAGTCCGTCTGCCAACGAGGCCAGCCAGGCGCTGCTGTTCGTCGATGTGTTCGAGCGCAGCAGCCAGCTGCAGCCGGTGTTCTGGCGCGGTCAGGCCAGCGTGGCCGCTCTGCAGTCGCTAGCCGAGCGCTTTCTCGGGCTCGAGCGCGGGCGCGAGCTGCTTGAGCGTCATGCCCGCGCGCGTGGGCTCGACGGCATCGACAGCCTGCAGGGCGATGCCGAACTGGTGCATTTCGTCGAGACCCAGCTCACCGGCGCGATCGGCAGCGCTTCGGCCCGCGTGATGGTGGCCTCGGCTGTCGAGGAAGAAACGCTGGGAGTCGATGACGTCCTGGCCATGGTCGAGGAGGCCAAGCGGCTGCTGCTGCACTCGCGCGAGCTCGAGGAGAAATCGACCTCGCTCGAGCGCGCCAGCGCCGAGCTGCGCGCTGCCAACGAGCAGCTCAAGAGCCTGGACCGGCTCAAGGACGACTTCATGTCGTCGGTCACGCATGAGTTGCGCACGCCGCTGACCTCGATCCGGGCCCTGGCCGAACTGATGCTCGACGACGCCCGCTCGGGCGATTCAATGAGCCCGGAGCAGCGCCAGCATTTCCTTTCAATCGTCGTGGCCGAGGCCGAGCGACTGAGCCGGCTCGTCAACCAGGTGCTCGACATGGCCAAGATCGAGTCCGGCCATGCCGACTGGCATAGCAGCGAGCTCGACCTCGCGCAGCTGATCCGGGCCAGCGCCGACACCGTGGCTGAACTGCTGCGCGAGCGCGGCGCCCGCATCGTGCTCGAGCTGCCGGCACAAGCCGTTCTGGTGCGGGCCGACCCTGATCGCCTGACCCAGGTCATGCTCAACCTGCTGTCGAACGCAAGCAAGTTCGTGCCCAGCGGCCAGGGGCTGATCCAGGTCAAACTGCTTCAATGCGGCTCCCGCATCGAGGTCGAAGTGCAGGACAATGGTCCCGGCGTGTCCGTGGAGCAGCAGGAGCTGGTGTTCGAGAAATTCCGCCAGGGCGGCGACAGCCTGAACCGGCCCCAGGGCACCGGTCTCGGCCTGCCGATCAGCCGCCGCATCGTCGAGCATTTCGGCGGCGGCATGTGGCTGCGTTCCGAGCCAGGGCAGGGCGCCTGCTTCGGCTTCTGGCTGCCAGCCCTCGGGCAAGATCATGAAAATACTGGAGACAGCGCATGAGCGCCAAGATTCTGATAGCCGACGACGAGCCCAACATCCTGCTCTCGCTCGAATTCCTGATGCAGCGCGAAGGCTACAAGGTGCTGGTGGCGCGCGACGGCCAGGAGGCGCTCGATGCCATCCTGGAGCACCATCCCGACCTGGTGCTGCTCGACGTCATGATGCCCAAGAGGAGCGGCTTCGACGTGCTGCAGGCGGTGCGCGATCGCGATGACCTCGGCTCCATGCGCGTGCTGATGCTGTCGGCCAAGGGACGCGAGATCGACACCGCCAAGGGGCTGGCGCTCGGCGCCGACGCCTACATGACCAAGCCTTTCTCGACCCGGGAGCTGGTCGACAAGGTGCGTTCGCTGCTGGAGCCCGCTGCATGATCCGACCCGGGCGCACCGACCGCAGGCTTTGGCTGATGCTGGCAGCGGCCGCGGTGGCCTCGCTCGCCTGGCTGGGTCTGACCTTCGCGCTGGTGGCTCTCACGCTCGAGCCGGGGCAGCGCGACGCGGCACTGGCCCTGGTCGGCCCCAATCTGGCGCTGGTCGGTCTGACCTGGGCAGGTGGGATCGCGGCAATCGCCTTCGGCCTCAAGCGCTGGTTCGATCTATGGGTCACGCCCTCGGTTCGACTGGCCGAGGAGGCGCAGATCCTGCTGCGCACCGACGTGGTCAGGCAGCTCGCGCCCGGCGGCAATCCCGAGACGCGAGCGCTGGCTTCGCTGTTCAACCAGCTCGTCGAGCAGCGCGAGGACCTGCGGCGAGAAATGGACGACAAGGTGCACGCCGCGGCCCGCCGCATCGAGGAGGAAAAGTCGCGCCTGGCCGCGCTGATGTCGGAGCTGACCCAGAGCGTGGTGGTCTGCAACATGGAAGGGCGCATCCTGCTCTACAACCCGCGCGCGCGGGCGCAGTTCCGCGAACTGCTGCGCTCGGGCGAGTGGGCAGCCGAAGCCGGCATGTTGGGGCTGGGGAGATCCATCCATGCCCTGTTTGACCGCAAGCTGGTCGAGCATGCGCTCGAGAACGTGCGCCAGCGCCTGCGCCGCGGCGCGCAACACCCCACCGCGCAGTTCGTCACCGTCACGCCCGGCAGCCAGCTGCTGCGCGTTCAGCTGGCACCGGTCAGGCTGGCCAGCGATGGAGGCACCGAGCCAAGGGATGAATTCGCCGGCTATCTGCTGATGCTCGACGACGTGATGCCAGACTATTTGCAGGAAGCCGAGCGCGACCGCGTGATGCAGGCGCTCACCGAGGGCAGCCGCGCCTCGCTGGCCAGCATCCAGGCCGCGGTCGAGATGCTGGACTTCCCCGATCTCGATCCCGCCATGCGCGAGCGCTTCCTGCAGGTCGTGCGCGACGAGGCCCGGGCCATGGGCGAGCGACTCAAGCCGCTGGTGGTCGACGCCAGCGAGCGCGCCGCCAGCCGCTGGCCGATGGAGGACATGCTCGGCAGCGATTTCGTCACCGCCGCCTTGCGCTGCATCAGCGAGCAGTCGGGCCTGGCAGCCCAGGAGGCAGAAGTCGATGAAACCGTCTGGCTGCGCATCGAGAGCTACAGCCTGCTGCAGTCCCTGGTCTACCTGTCGCAGCGCCTGCACGAGGAGTACGGGCTGCGCTTCGTCCGGCTGCGCCTGCAGCCTGCGCCGCAGCAAGCCGGCAAGGTCCATCTCGACCTGGTGTGGATAGGCCAGGCGATGAGCACCGAGACCGTGATGGGCTGGGAGCTCGATCCGGTCCGCATCGGATCTGAGGCCTTTTCCTTCTCGGTGCGCGACGTGGTCGAGCGCCATGGCGGCGCGCTCTGGTTCGAGCGCGAGCGGGTCAGCCACTTGTTCTTCTTCCGCTTCCTGCTGCCCGGGGTCGCTCCGAGGCAGGACGCCGAGGCCATTGAACCCGGGCTGACGGGAAGACCGGAGTTCTACGACTTCGACCTGTTCAGGCACGCGGCGCAGACCAGCAAGCTCGACGACATGCCGCTGGCCGAGCTGGCCTACACCGTCTTCGACACCGAGACCACCGGGCTGAATCCGGCCGGGGGCGACGAGATCATCCAGATCGGCGCGGTCCGCATCGTCAACGGCAAGCTGCTGCGCCACGAGTGCTACGAGCAGCTGGTCGACCCGCAGCGAATGATCCCCGAGGCTGGCATCCCTATCCACGGCATCACGCAGGAAATGGTCAGGGGCAAGCCGGCGATCGGACAGGTGCTGCCCTTGTTCCACGCCTATGCGCGCGACACGGTGCTGGTCGGCCACAACGCGGCCTTCGACATGCGCTTCCTGCAGCTCAAGGAGGAGAGCACCGGAATCGTCTTCGACCAGCCGGTGCTCGACACGCTGCTGCTGTCGGCGCTGCTGCATCCCGGCCAGGCATCGCACCGCATCGAGGCGATAGCCGAGCGCTTCAGCATCACGGTATCGGGGCGCCACAATGCGCTGGGCGACGCGAACGTGACCGCCGAGATCTTCCTGCGCCTGATCCCGCTGCTGGCCGAGAAGGGCATCCACACCCTGGGGCAGGCGCGCGCCGAGGCTCAGAAGACCTACTACGCGCGGCTCAAGTACTGAAGCCAAGTCTTGGTGACTTCAGTGACAGGCCTGGGGCGCCCACCCGCCCCAGCCCGCACGTAGCCGTTCAGTAGTCCAGCCGCTCGGGCTTGACCTCCTGCAGGATGATGGTCGAGATCTCCTCGATCGACTTGCTGGTGGTCGACATCCAGCGCACGCCGGCGCGGCGCATCATGGCCTCGGACTCGCTGACCTCGTAGCGGCAGTTGGCCAGGCTGGCATAGCGCGAGTTGGGCTTGCGCTCGTTGCGGATCTCGCTCAGGCGCTCGGGGTTGATGGTCAGCCCGAACAGCTTCTTCTTGAACGGCACCAGCGCGGGCGGCAGCTGGCGGCGCTCGAAGTCCTCCGGGATCAGCGGGTAGTTCGAGACCTTGAGCCCGAACTGCATCGCGAGGTAGAGCGAGGTCGGCGTCTTGCCGCTGCGGCTGACGCCGATCAGGATCAGGTCGGAATTGGCCAGGTCGACATGGGTCTGGCCGTCATCGTGCGCCAGCGTGAAGTTGATCGCCTCGATGCGGTCGTGGTATTCCTGGCTGCGCGTGACGTCCGAGAAGCGGCCGACGCGGTGGTTCGACTTGATTCCCAGCTCGGCCTCAAGCGGGGAGATGAAGGTGCCGAACATGTCGATCAGCATGCCCTTGCACTCGGCCTTGAGCACGGCCAGCACGTCCATGTCGACCACAGTGGTGAAGACCAGCGGGCGCGCGCCGTCGACCTGGGCGGCGTGGTGGATCTGTCGCACCGCGTTGTGGGCCTTGTCGGCGCTGTCGATGAAGGGCAGCCGGATGCGGTGCGGCTTGATCTCGAACTGCGCCAGGATGGCGTTGGCGAAGGTCTCGGCCGTGATGCCGGTGCCGTCGGAGATGAAGAAAGCGGTGCGATGAGGCATTGGTAGTTTTCCTTCCTGGAGAATGAATG
>JBDLTM010000137.1:0-6500 GCA_039805805.1 Pseudomonadota bacterium
GGAATTGGTAGACGCACTAGTTTCAGGTACTAGCGGGTAACTCCGTGGAGGTTCGAGTCCTCTCCTGGGCACCAGACATCAAGCCCTGCAGATCTCACGGTCTGCAGGGCTTTTCGTTTTGCGCCCTGATCGCCAACGTAAAATCCACTCCCTCAGGGCGGAAGCCGCGACCAGAGTGGGCTGCCAACCCTGCGGCGGCAGCCCCTGGCAGTCGATCAGACTGGCTGGCCGACCAGGTCGTGGCCCTGAACGCCGACGATGCGCGCCTTGACGAAGTCGCCGACCTTGTAGGTCTTGCTGGCCTTCTCGGGCGGCAGCAGCTGCACGACGCCGTCGATTTCGGGCGCATCGGCAAAGGTACGCCCCACCCCGCCCTTCTTGCCCAGGCTGAGCGCCTGGTCGACCAGCACCTGCATGGTCGCGCCGACGCGGCGCTGCAGACGCTCGACCGAAACCTGCTCGGCCACTTCCATGAAGCGGGCGCGGCGCTCCTCGCGCAGTGCGTCGGGCAGAGCGCCCGGCAGTTGATTGGCGGCGGCACCCTCGACCGGCGAGTAGGCGAAGCAGCCAGCACGATCGATCTGGGCCTCGCGCACGAAGTCGAGCAGATGCGCGAATTCTTCCTCGGTCTCGCCAGGGAAGCCGGCGATAAAGGTGCTGCGGATCACGATCTCGGGGCAGATCTCACGCCAGCGCTGGATGCGCTCGAGGTTCCTCTCGCCGCTGGCCGGGCGCTTCATGCGCCTGAGGACGTCTGGGTGGCTGTGCTGAAGCGGCACATCCAGGTAGGGCAGCACCAGCCCCTCGGCCATCAGCGGGATGATGTCATCCACATGCGGATAGGGGTAGACATAGTGCAGACGCACCCAGGCGCCATGGCCGCGCGCGAGCTCGCCCAAGGTCCTGACCAGGTCGTACATCTTGGTCTTGACCGGCTTGCCATCCCAGAAGCCAGTGCGGTACTGGACGTCGACGCCGTAGGCCGAGGTATCCTGGCTCACGACCAGAAGCTCCTTGACGCCGGCCTCGAACAGCTTGCGCGCCTCGGTCAGCACCTCGCCGATCGGACGACTGACCAGATCTCCGCGCATCGAGGGGATGATGCAGAAGGTGCAGCGGTGGTTGCAGCCCTCGCTGATCTTGAGGTAGGCATAGTGGCGCGGCGTCAGCTTGATGCCCTGCGCCGGCACCAGGTCCAGAAAGGGGTCGTGCGGCTTGGGCAAGTGCTTGTGCACCGCCTCCATCACCTCGTGGGTCGCGTGCGGGCCGGTCACGGCCAGCACCGAGGGATGGACCTCGGTGACCATATTGGCGCCACTGTCGCCGGTGCGCGCACCCAGGCACCCGGTCACGATGACCTTGCCGTTCTCGGCCAGCGCCTCGCCGATGGTGTCAAGGCTTTCCTTGACGGCGTCGTCGATGAAGCCGCAGGTGTTGACGATGACCAGGTCAGCACCCTGGAAGGTCTTGCTGGTCTGGTAGCCCTCGGCGCTGAGTTGCGTGAGGATCAGTTCGGAGTCGGTCAGCGCCTTGGGGCAGCCCAGGCTGACGAAGCCCACCTTGGGGGCCGGGAAATTGCTTGCAGTCATGCCCCGATTGTCTCAGGTCGGCAGGACTGCGTGTGAAAGCTCAGCGCTTGACCCCGAAGGCCTCCAGCATCTGCTGCTGCATCTTCTCGAGCGTCTGCTGCGACTGCTCGAGGTAGCTGGTCAGCGCATTGCCCGGGAGCATGGTCGGCGCCACGCCCATGAACTGCGCCCAGGCCTCGGGCGTCAAGCCCTTGGACTGGTCGGCCATCTGGCGCTGGAGGTCGGCAAAGGCCTGCACGCCCTGCTCGAGGTAGCTGCCCATGAAGCCCTGCATCGAATGTCCATAGAAGCGGATGATGTCGGCCAGCATGCGCTCGGAGAAGAAGGGCATGCCACCCGTCTCCTCCTCCAGGATGATCTGCAGCAGGATGCTGCGCGTGAGGTCATCGCCGGTCTTGGCGTCGCGAACGATGAAGCTGTCACCCTTGAGCACGAGGCCGCGCACGTCGGCCAGCGTGATGTAGGACGAGGTCGCGGTATCGTAGAGACGGCGATTGGGGTATTTCTTGATCACGCGCGCGCTGCACGCCGGTTCGGACGCGTTAGGCCCCTGTTCGTTCTGCACTGAGTTGGCTCCTGCCTGGTCTTGGACGCCCGCCAGCTGGCGGGATGGGGCTATTCTATGAACAATGCGGGCTGTTTGACACCATGATGGCCAAGCCAGGCCGGACATAGGCAAATGCGCTGGCCGCAAAACAGAAAACCCCTCGAAACTTGAATTGTCTCGAGGGGTTCTGGATGGTAGGACTGATTGGATTCGAACCAACGACCCCCACCATGTCAAGGTGGTGCTCTAACCAACTGAGCTACAGTCCTGAAATCTGGTAGGCTTGATTGGATTCGAACCAACGACCCCCACCATGTCAAGGTGGTGCTCTAACCAACTGAGCTACAAGCCTGAATTTTCAGTAATTTCGCATTGTAGCCGAAAAACCTGCGTTTTCCGGGACCAGACTTCCTGGGGAAGCGCTGGTAGGACTGATTGGATTCGAACCAACGACCCCCACCATGTCAAGGTGGTGCTCTAACCAACTGAGCTACAGTCCTGCATTGCTGCGAAACCAGCAGTATAGCAGCAAAACCAGCCTGCCGCGCCGCCACAGGAAACGAACGCTAGCGCCGGCGCACCCGCTGCACGCCGGACACGTCCGAGACCGCCGACATCACGCGCGCGACCCGCATCGCGTCAGGCACCTCGACGGTGAAGGTCATCCAGGCCACGCCCTTGACGGTCTGGGTCTGGACGCCGATGACGTTGATCTTCTCGCGCGAGAAGGCATCCGAGATATCGCGCAGCAGGCCCTGGCGGTCCTGCGCCTCGACCGCGACGTCGACCGGGTAGAAGGCCGGCTCGGCCCCCTTGCCCTTGGTTGCGGTCCACTGGACGTCGATGACGCGGTCGGGATGCTGGCGCGCCAGATGGCCGAAGTCGGCGCAGTCGCCGCGGTGGATGCTCACGCCCTTGCCGCGCGTGACATAGCCGCGGATCTCATCGGGCGGCGCCGGCTTGCAGCAGCGCGCCAGCTGCGTCAGCAGCGAGTCGACCCCGACCACGAGCACCCCGCCAGAGGACGACTTTCCGGAAGCACGCGACCTGCGGATGACGAGCTCGTCTGGCTCCGGCGCGGCCTCGGGCGGCTTGAGCTGCTGCTCCACCTGGCGCAGCGAGGTCTCGTCCTTGCCGACCGACTCGAACAGGGCCTGCGGCGACTCGAAGCCGAGTGCGCTGGCGAGCTCCTCGTGGCGCAGCGCCGTCCTGCCTTCGCGCTGCAGCAGGCGCTCGATCGCCTCGCGGCCGCGCGCGGCATTGTCCTCGGCCGCCAGCGCGTTGAACCAGGCGCGCACCTTGCTCTTGGCGCGGTGGCTGACCAGGAAGCCGAGCTCGGGGTTGAGCCAGTCGCGCGAGGGCCCGCCCTCCTTGGCCGCCACGATCTCGACCGTCTGGCCGCTGCGCAGCGGCGTGTTGAGCGTGACCATGGCGCCATCGACGCGCGCGCCGCGGCAGCGATGGCCCAGGCTGGTGTGCACGGTGTAGGCGAAGTCGAGCGGGGTCGCGCCGCTGGGCAGCTCGACGATGGCGGCCTGCGGCGTGAGCACGTAGATGCAGTCGGCCAGCAGCTGCTCGGCCGCGCCGCTCAAGTCGCTCTGCCAGGCCAGCAGCTGGCGCAGCACGGCGATCTTGGCGTCGTACTCAGAGCTGGCCGAGACCCCCGCGTAGCCCTTGGAGCCGGCCTCCTTGTAGGCCCAGTGCGCCGCCACGCCATGCTCCGCATGCTCGTGCATGGCCTCGGTGCGGATCTGGATCTCGAAGGCGCGGCCCTGTTCGTCGCGGACCACGGTGTGCAGCGACTGGTAGCCGTTGGGCTTGGGCTTGGCGATGTAGTCGTCGAACTCCTCGGACACCGGGCTGAAATGCGAGTTGACCCAGGCCAGCACCGCGTAGCAGTCGTCGACACCGGGCACGACGACGCGCAGCGCGCGGATGTCGAACACCTGCGCGAAGTCGAGCGACTTGCCGCGCATCTTCTTGACGATGCTGTAGATATGCTTGGGCCTGCCCTGAACCGAGGCCTTGACGCCCTGCGCCTGCAGCGCGGCCTCGAGCTCGCGCCTGACCTGCTCGACATGGCTTTCGCGCTCGATGCGCCTCTCGTCGAGCAGGCGCGCGATCTGCTTGTAGGTGTCGGGCTCCAGGAAGCGGAAGGACAGGTCCTCCATCTCCCACTTGATCTGCCAGATGCCGAGCCGGTTGGCCAGCGGCGCGAAGACGTGCAGGGCCTCGGACGCCAGCGCCGGATCGGGCAGCTTCCTGGCCGCGGCATGGTAGCGCAGCGTCTGGAGACGTGAGGCCAGCCGCAGCATGACCACGCGCAGGTCGCGCGAGAAGGCCAGCAGCATCTTGCGCACGTTCTCGGTCTGGCTGGCGTCGAGTTCGGTTGGCTGCGACTTGGCGGCGTTGCCGGCGAAGCCGCTCTGGAGCTGGGCGACTTCACGCTCCAGCCTGGCCTGCGCCACCTTGCGGCGCGCCTGGCGCTGCAGCAGCAGCAGCTTGTGGGTCTCGACCGCGACATGGGCGAAGCTGTCGCCGAATGCCTTGGCGATCAGTTCCTGTGGCCGCTGCAGGTATTCGCACGCATAGACCAGGTAGGCGGCGGCCTGCATCTCGACCGAGCCCCCCATCATGGCCAGGATGCCAACCATCGCGTCGGCATGCGCGAGCGTGTTCTCGCCGGTATCGAGGGCACTGGCGGCGAGCAGCGGCTCGGCAAAGGCGCGCGCGCGGACCAGCGCCTGCTGGTCCGATGGCATGCTGCTGGCCAGCGCAGCTGCAATCGCCGTGCTGCCCGAGGTGGAATCGTTGGGAGTCATGGTGCAAGCAGGAAATCCTGGACGACGGCGATCTGGTCGGGCTGGACCAGGCTGGGCGCATGGCCCACGCCGTCGAACTCGACGCAGCGCGCCCGGGGTCCGCGCCCGGCCATGGCCTGAGCGGTCTCGCGCGTGAGCAGGTCGGACTCGGCGCCGCGCAGCAGCAGGCAGGGCGCCTCGATGCGGTCGTACAGGGCCCACAGCGGCGACTCGGCCGGGACTGCGCCGCTGGAGTGGGCGGCCTCGGCGGCGGCCAGCATCTGGCCGAAGGCGTCCGCGATGGCAGGGTCGTAATGCAGGGTCCAGCCGCCCAGCGAGCGGCGCAGCATCGGGCGCGACAGCGCGAGCCACTGCTCGGGGCTGTGCGGACCGAAGGCGGCGCAGATCTTCTCGAGCACATGGACCGCCGCGATCTCGCTGGGGAAGACCGGCTGGTTGCCGAGGTAGGTCGCGATGCGCCGCAGCGAAGCCAGCTGGATGTCGGGCCCGACGTCGTTGAGTACCAGGCGGCGCAGGCCGGACTGCGGTTGCGCCGCCAGCGCCATGCCGATCAGCCCGCCCATGCTGGTGCCGACCCAGTCGAGCTTGAGGCTGGACTCCGGACGGCCCGTGGCGTCACGGTAGGCCTGGCGCAGATGCGCAAGCAACACGGCCAGGTCGGCCGCATAGGTCGTGACCTGGTAGTGCGACGGATCGGCCAGCCAGTCGCTGTGCCCCCGGCCGGCGACATCGACGCAGACGACGCGAGCGTGAGGCGCGAGCGCCTGCGCGAGCTGGTCGAAGTCGCGCGCCTGCCGGCTCAGGCCGTGGACGCATACGACGATCTGGCCGGGTTGATCGCAGCCGGTGGCATTCCAGTCCCACCAGGCGATGCGCCGGATGTCGGTGAACTTGCCCCTCGCACCGGGGACTTCCAGAAAGTTGAGTTGTGGTTCCATGTCGCGCAACAAGCCTTCCCGATCATCGTAGCGTCAATCGGGGCTGGATAATCGCTGCGGGATGTCAGGAAGAAACGAAAAAATGCCGGCATCCCTTTTCCAACCCATATCCACGGAGAGAGAGATAGCTATGCTGAAGAACAAGACCGCCCTTGTCACCGGATCGACAAGCGGCATCGGCCTGGGCATCGCCAAGGCGCTGGCGCGCCAGGGCGCCAACGTCATGCTCAACGGCTTCGGCAACGTCGAGCAGGCCAGGGCCGAGGTCGCTGCCTTCGGCACCCGAGTGAGCTACCACGGCGCCGACATGAGCAAGCCGGCCGAGATCGAGGCCATGATGCAGGCCGCCGCCGCCGAGTTCGGCCGCGTCGACATCCTGGTCAACAACGCCGGCATCCAGCATGTGGCCAAGGTCGAGGAATTCCCGGTCGAGCGCTGGGACGCCATCATGGCGATCAACCTCAGCAGCACCTTCCACACCAGCCGCCTGGCGCTGCCGGCGATGAAGGAGGCCAACTGGGGCCGCATCATCAACGTGGCGTCGGTGCACGGCCTGGTCGCCTCGGCCGGCAAGGCGGCCTACGTGGCGGCCAAGCATGGGGTC
>JBDLTM010000138.1:0-6480 GCA_039805805.1 Pseudomonadota bacterium
CGTTCCACCCGCGCTGCTCGAGCAGGCCGCTGCGCGCGGCGCCTGCATCGAGACGCCCGACCCCTATCTCTATTTCGCCCGGCTGACGCAGTGGTGGAGAGCCAGGCGCGAGCAAGCCGAGGCGGCCGAATCCGGCCCTGCCATCCACCCGAGCGCGGTGATCCACCCCTCGGCGCAGCTCGGCGCTGGAGTGACCGTCGGGCCTTTTGCCGTCCTCGAGGCCGGCGTCATCGTCGGTGACGGCGCGCGCATCGGCGCGCATGGCGTGCTCGAGCGACGCAGCCGCGTCGGTGCCCGTACCCGCCTGAGCCCGCATGTCACGCTCGGACGCGACTGCTCCATCGGTGCCGACGGCATCGTGCATGCCGGCACCGTGATCGGCGCCGATGGCTTCGGCTTCGCGCCGCACCAGGGCGAATGGATCAAGATCGAGCAGCTCGGCTCGGTGCGCATCGGCGACCGCGTAGAGATCGGCGCGAACTGCTGCATCGACCGCGGCGCGCTCGAGGACACGCTGATCGAGGACGGCGTCAAGCTCGACAACCTGATCCAGATCGGGCACAACGTGCAGGTCGGTCGCAACACCGCGATGGCCGGCTGCGTCGGCGTGGCAGGCAGCGCAAGGATCGGGGCCAACTGCACGGTTGGCGGCGGTGCCGTCGTGCTCGGACATCTCACGCTGGCGGACGGCGTGCATATCTCGGCCGCCTCGGTCGTGATGCGCTCGATCCACCAGCCCGGCCAGTACAGCGGCGTCTTCCCGATCGACGACAACCGCTCCTGGGAAAAGAACGCGGCCACGCTCAGGCAACTGCACCGCCTGCGCGACCGCATCAAAGCATTGGAACAACAATCATGACGATGGACATCAACAAGATCCTCAAGCAGCTGCCGCATCGCTATCCCTTCCTGCTCGTCGACCGCGTGCTCGAGGTGGAGAAGGGCAAGTCCATCAAGGCGCTCAAGAACGTCAGCGTCAACGAGCCGCAGTTCCCGGGCCATTTCCCGAACCGTCCGGTGTTCCCGGGCGTGCTGCAGCTCGAGGCCCTGGCCCAGGCCGCCGCGTTGCTGGCATTCGAGACGCTCGAGACCTCGCCGTCCGACGACACGGTCTACTACTTCGCCGGCATCGACGGCGCGCGCTTCAAGCGTCCCGTCGAGCCGGGCGACCAGCTCATCCTCGAAGTCACGCTCGAGCGCATGCGCGCGGGCATGTTCAAGTTCAAGGGCGTGACCAAGGTCGACGGCGAGGTCGCCTGCGAGGCCGAGCTGATGTGCGCGATGCGCAAGGTCGACTGAAGCCGGGCAGGTAGGCGTGAGCAATATCCATCCGACCGCCCTGGTCGACCCGAAGGCCGAGCTCGACAGCTCGGCCAGCGTCGGCCCCTATTCGGTGATCGGCCCGCATGTCAGGATCGGCGCCGGCACCACGGTAGGCCCGCACTGCGTGATCGAGGGCCATACGACGATCGGGCGAGACAATCGCATCTTCCAGTTCACCTCCCTCGGGGCGATCAACCAGGACAAGAAGTACGCGGGCGAGCCCTGCGAACTGCTCATCGGCGATCGCAACACCATCCGCGAGTTCAGCACCTACCACATCGGCACGGTGCAAGGCGGCGGCATCACCCGGCTCGGCGACGACAACTGGATGATGGCCTACACCCATCTGGCGCATGACTGCATCGTCGGCAACCACAACATCTTTGCCAACAACGCGCAGATCGCCGGCCACGTGGTGGTGGGCGACTGGGTGATCCTGGGCGCCTACACCTGCGTGCACCAGTTCGTTCGCATCGGTTCGCACGGCATGACCGGAATGGGCACGGTGCTGCTGGCCGACCAGCCCCCCTTCGTCATGAGCGAGGGCCAGCCGGCGGCAGCGCGCTCGATGAACTTCGAGGGCCTGCGCCGGCGCGGCTTCAGCCCCGACCGAGTCAGCGCCGTCAAGGCGATGCACAAGGCGCTGTACCGCGACAACCTGACCGTTGCCCAGGCGGCGGAGCGCATCGCCGAGCTGCCGCAGCGCTTTGACGGCTGCGAGGCCGACGTCCGGCTGATGCAGGACTTCCTGGATGGGCTGACCGCGCAGCGCGGCATCGTGCGCTGATGAGTGCAGCACCCAACCTGGACAAGGTCGCGCTGGTCGCCGGCGAGGCATCCGGCGACCTGCTCGCGGCCCAGCTGCTGCGCGGCCTGCGCCAGCGCTGGCCAGAGCTGAAGGCAGCTGGCATAGGTGGCCCCCAGCTGCAGGCAGCCGGTTTCGAGGCCTGGTGGCCGAGCGAGAAGCTGGCCGTGCGCGGCTATGTCGAAGTCTTGCGCCACTACCGCGAGATCGTCGGCATCCGCCGCCAGCTGAAGGACCGCCTGCTGGCCGACAAGCCCGACCTGTTCATCGGTGTCGACGCGCCCGACTTCAACCTCGACCTCGAGGGCGATCTGCGCGCTACCGGCATCAGGACGGTGCATTTCGTCGCGCCCGCGGTCTGGGCCTGGCGTCCGGAACGGGTCGAGAAGATCCGCCGCTGCACCGACCATGTGCTGTGCATCTTCCCGTTCGAGCCCGAGCTGCTGGCGCGCCACGGCATCGATGCCACCTATGTCGGCCATCCGCTCGCGCCGCTGATCCCGCTCGAGCCGGACCAGGCCAGGGCCAGGAACGAGCTAGGCCTGGCGCAGGATGCGCAGGTCGTCGCGCTGCTGCCCGGCAGCCGCAAGGCCGAGATCGAGCACCTGCTGCCGCGCTTCCTGCAGGCGGCGCGCCTGATGCAGCGCGAGCAGCCCGGGCTGCGCTTCGTGCTGCCGGCGGTTCCGGATTTGCAGGTGCGCATCGGCGAACTGGTCGCGCATGCCGGCCTGCAGCAGTCGGTGCAAGTCCTGCGCGGCGGCTCGCACCAGGCGCTGGCGGCCTGCGACGTCACGCTGATCGCCAGCGGCACCGCGACGCTGGAGGCTGCGCTGTTCAAGCGCCCGATGGTGATCGCGTACCACATGAACTGGCTGTCCTGGAAGCTGCACCAGCGCAAGATGCTGCAGCCCTGGGTCGGCCTGCCCAACATCCTCGCCGGCGAGTTCCTGGTGCCTGAGCTGCTGCAGGAGTCCGCGACGCCGGCCGCGCTGGCGCGCGAGACGCTGGCTTGGCTGGCCGCGGACGGCGCCGGCCAGGCGCGCCGCGAGGCGCTCAGGCAGCGCTTTGCCCTGATGCACCAGGAACTCAGCCGCGACACCGTCAGGCTGGCCACCGATGCGATCGAGCAAGTTCTTGCTTCCTGAGCAGGCCGCCTTCGACTGGGAGACTCCGGCGCTGGTCGCTGGCGTCGACGAGGCTGGCCGCGGACCGCTGGCCGGTCCGGTGGTGGCCGCCGCCGTGATCCTCGACGACTGCCAGCCTATCGCCGGCCTGGCCGACTCCAAGAAGCTCAGCGCGGCCCGGCGCGAGGCGCTCTACGACGAGATACGCGCCAAGGCGCTGTGCTGCTCCATCGCGCAGGCCAGCGTCGAGGAGATCGACCGCCTCAACATCCTGCAGGCGACGATGCTGGCGATGCAGCGCGCCGTCGCCGGCCTGCGTCTCAAGCCCGGCCTGGTGCTGGTCGACGGCAACCGCCTGCCGCTGCTCGAGATGCGCGCCGAGGCCATCGTCAAGGGTGACGCCAAGGTGGCGGCGATCTCGGCCGCCTCGATCCTGGCCAAGGTGACGCGTGACCGCGGGCTGGAACTGCTGGACCGGCAATTCCCGCGCTACGGCTTTGCCCGCCACAAGGGCTATGGCACGGCCGAGCATCTCCAGGCGCTGCATCGGCTCGGCCCTTGTCCGGAGCACCGGCGCAGCTTTGCTCCGGTGGCCGAGGCCGAGCGATCGCGGCTTCTCATCAGCTCCATTTCCGCCGTTGAAATCGCGGTGCCTGCTCCATGAATCAGGAAATCATCAGCTCGCGCGACAACGCGCTGGTCAAGAAGCTGCGCGCGCTGGCGCAGGATGCCGCGGCCTACCGCAAGCTGGGACAGGTCTGGCTCGAGGGCGACCACCTCTGCCGTGCCTTGCTCGCGCGCGGCCTGCAGCCGCAGGCGGTGGTCATGGCGCAGTCGGCGCAGGCGCAGGTGGTGCAGTGGAATCTGGCAGCCGAGGTTCGGCGCATCGTGCTGACCGACGGCCTGATGGCGCAGATCAGCTCGCTCGAGTCGCCGGCGGCGATGGGTTTCATCCACGCACTGCCTGCCTCGGCCGAGATCGAGCCGCAGGCTTCCACCGTCGTGCTCGACCGGCTGCAGGATCCCGGCAACGTCGGCTCCATCCTGCGCAGCGCAGCCGCCATGGGTTTTCGGCAGGTGATCGCGCTCAAGGGGACCGCGGCGCTGTGGTCACCCAAGGTGCTGCGCGCCGGCATGGGCGCTCATTTCGGCCTGCACCTGTGCGAAGGCATGGCCGAACCCGACCTGGAGACACTCAAGGTGCCCTTGCTGGCGACCTGTCCGCACCAGGGCGAATGGCTGCATCAGGCTGAGCTGCCCTGGCCCTGCGCCTGGCTGCTCGGCCATGAGGGCCAGGGCGTCAGCGACGCGCTGCTGGCGCGTGCCGACGGCATGGTTCGCATCGTCCAGCCGGGCGGCGAGGAATCGCTCAATGCCGCCGCCGCTGCAGCGATCTGCCTGCATGCGAGCGCTTGCCGCCTGCAGTCCTGAGCTGTCAGGCGTCTGAAACACTGATCTGCTAGCGCGCCTCGCAAGGGCGCCGAAGCGGTTTGCCGCGGGGTATAATTTGCAAGTTTACCCTAACCTCGCGCACCTGTCGGCAGCCACTGCCGGCCACACCCGGAAAGACGTCGTTGCATCCCCGGGCACAGTTGCGTCCAAAATGGAGAATCCCGTGTTTACCGTCCCAGCCAAAGCCATCCTCGCGCTCGCAGACGGCACGGTCTTTATCGGCGCCTCGATCGGCGCCACCGGCCAGACCGTCGGCGAAGTGGTGTTCAACACCGCCATCACCGGCTATCAGGAAATCCTCACCGACCCCAGCTACCGCCAGCAGATCGTGACGCTCACGTATCCGCATATCGGCAACTATGGCGTCAACGAGGAAGACGTGGAGGCTGATGCCGTCCACGCCGCCGGCCTGATCATCAAAGACCTGCCCCTGCTGTCGTCCAACTTCCGCCAGACGCTGACGCTGAGCGACTACCTCAAGCGCGAGAACACGGTCGCGATCGCTGGCATCGACACGCGCAAGCTGACCCGCATCCTGCGCGAGAAGGGCGCGCAGAACGGCGCCATCATCGGCCTGGAAACCGGCGTCGAGGTGACCGAAGAACTCAAGGCCAAGGCCGTGGCCGCGGCACAGGCGGCTCCGAGCATGAAGGGCCAGGACCTGGCCCAGGTCGTGACCACCCAGCAACCCTATGTCTGGACCCAGACCGAGTGGAAGCTGGCGCGCGAGGACGGCACGCCCGGCTATGGCGAGCAGAAGTCGCCCAGGTTCCATGTCGTCGCCTACGACTTCGGTGTCAAGAAGAACATCCTGCGCATGTTGGCCTCGCGCGGCTGCAAGGTGACCGTGGTGCCGGCCAAGACCCCGGCAGCCGAGGTGCTCAAGCACAAGCCGGACGGCATCTTCCTGTCCAACGGCCCTGGCGACCCGCAGCCCTGCGACTACGCGATCGCCGCCGCCAAGGAGCTGATGGAGACCGGCATCCCCGTCTTCGGCATCTGCCTGGGCCACCAGATCATGGCGCTGGCATCTGGTGCCAGGACCTTCAAGATGGTCAACAGCCACCATGGCGCCAACCATCCGGTCAAGGACCTCGACACAGGTCGCGTCAGCATCACGAGCCAGAACCACGGCTTCGCCGTGGAAATGGACTCGCTGCCCGCCAACCTGCGCGCAACGCATGTCAGCCTGTTCGACGGCACGCTGCAGGGCCTGGAGCGCACCGACAAGCCGGCGTTCTGCTTCCAGGGCCATCCGGAAGCCTCGCCCGGCCCGCACGACATCGCCTACCTGTTCGACCGCTTCACGGCACTGATGGAGCAACACAAAAATGCCTAAGCGCACAGACATCCAGAGCATCCTCATCATCGGCGCCGGTCCCATCGTGATCGGCCAGGCCTGCGAGTTCGACTACTCGGGCGTGCAGGCCTGCAAGGCGCTGCGCGAAGAGGGCTACAAGGTCATCCTGATCAACAGCAACCCGGCCACCGCCGACGTCACCTACATCGAGCCGATCACCTGGCAGACGGTCGAGAAGATCATCGCCAAGGAGCGCCCGGACGCGATCCTGCCGACCATGGGTGGCCAGACCGCGCTGAACTGCGCGCTCGACCTGTGGCACCACGGCGTGCTCGACAAGTACAAGGTCGAGCTGATCGGCGCCACGCCCGAGGCGATCGACAAGGCCGAGGACCGCCTGAAGTTCAAGGACGCGATGACCAAGATCGGCCTGGGCTCGGCGCGCTCGGGCATCGCGCACTCGATGGAAGAGGCCT
>JBDLTM010000139.1:0-6411 GCA_039805805.1 Pseudomonadota bacterium
GTTCGAGCGCCGCTTCGCCAAGTCCAAGAAGGCCGCGACCTCGAACTGGTCCAGCCTGACCTTGAGCGAGTCACAGCTGCTCTACGCGGCCAACGATGCCTGGGCCGCGCTGCGCTGCTACCACGCGCTGCAGCCCGGGCAGGGCTGAGGCTCAGCCCAGAGCGCGTGCCAGGCGCGCGACGCCTTCGCGGATCTTGTTCAGGTCCGAGGTCGCGAAGCTCAGGCGCAGCGTGCTCGGATCGGGCTGGGCGCAGTAGAAGGGCGCGCCCGGCACGAAGGCGACGCCGGCGTCGATCGCGCGGTGCGAGAATTCGGCGGCGTCCGCCGTCTTGCCGCCGGCGCCCGTGAGGCTGGCCCAGACGAACAGGCCGCCGCGCGGCGCGACGAAGTCGATCGCATCGCCGAGCTGCTCGCGCAAGCCCTGGCACAGGGTGCGGGCGCGCTCGCCATAGACCGAGCGGGCGCGCTCCAGGTTGGCCGGCATGCGGCCGGACTTGAGGTACTGCGCCGCGGTCGCCTGCGCCAGCGTGCTGCTGTTGGCGTCGCTGAACTGCTTGCACATCACCGCCTTGGACAGCAGCTCGGGCGGCGCCACCATCCAGCCCAGGCGCAGGCCGGCCGACAGCGTCTTGCTCAAGGAGCCGCCATGGACCAGGCAGTCGCGGCTGCCCGGCACCTCGGCGCTCAGCGCCAGCAGGCTGGGCGGCGGCGGGGCGTCGAACCAGAGCTCGCCATAGGGGTCGTCCTCGACGATCAGGGTCTGGTACTTCACCGCCAGCTCGAGCACTCGGCGGCGGCGCTCGAGCGTCAGCGTCGCGCCGCTCGGATTGCCGAAGGTCGGGATCAGGTAGACGAACTTGGGGCGGTGCTCGACGATCAGCTGCTCGAGGCGGTCGACATCGACGCCATCGCCGTCGACCGGCGCGCTGACCAGATCGGCGCCATAGAGGCGGAAGCACTGGATCGTGGCCAGGAAGGTCGGCCCCTCGACGATGACCTTGTCGCCGGGCGAGATCAGCGTCTTGCCGATCAGGTCGAGCGCCTGCTGGCTGCCGGTGGTCACGATCAGCTGCTCGGGCGCCACGGTCGCGCCCTTGCCCGCCATGTAGGCGCTGAGCTGCTCGCGCAGTGGCGCATAGCCCTCGGTCGCGCCATACTGTAGCGCGCCGGCCGGCTCCTGCTCGAGCGCGGCCAGCGTGGCGGCGCGGATGCCCTCGACGTCGACCAGCCCCACGTCCGGGAAGCCCCCGGCGAAGCTGATGATGCCGGGCTTGCCCAGCAGCTTGAACAGCTCGCGGATGGCGGAGGTTTCGACCTTGTCGAGGCGGTCGGCGAAGCGGACGGCGGTGGCGCTCATGGGAGAATCGATGCGATGAAAAAGGAACAGATCGAGCGCTTCTTCGCCACCTTGCAGGCGGCCAATCCGCGGCCCGTGACCGAGCTCGAGTATACGAGCGTGTTCGAGCTGCTCTGCGCGGTGCTGCTGAGCGCGCAGGCCACCGACGTCGGCGTCAACAAGGCCACGCGCCGGCTGTTTCCGGTCGTCAACACGCCGCAGCAGATCCTGGCTCTCGGCCAGGAAGGCCTGGAGTCCTACATCGGCAGCATCGGCCTCTACCGCAGCAAGGCCAGGCACCTGCTGGCGACCTGCCGCATCCTGATCGACAAGCATGGCGGCCAGGTACCGCGCACGCGCGAGGAACTCGAGGAGCTGCCGGGCGTCGGCCGCAAGACCGCCAACGTGGTGCTCAACGTCGCCTTCGGCGAGCCGACGATGGCGGTCGATACCCATATCTTCCGGCTCGGCAACCGCACCGGACTGGCGCCGGGAAAGACGCCGCTGGAAGTCGAGCGCCAGTTGCTCAGGCGGATACCGAAACCATACCTCGAGGACGCGCACCACTGGCTGATCCTGCACGGGCGCTATGTCTGCACCGCGCGCAAGCCGCATTGCGACCGCTGCGCAGTGGCCGACTGCTGCGACTACCGGGGCAAGACCGCGGCGAAATCATGAAGCGCCCCCGTCCACTGTCCTGGCTGAAGCCCGGAGACGCCTTCCCGCCGGTCGAGCAGGCCTGGGGCGCTGGCGACCCGGCTCCCGGACTGCTGGCGGCGGGCGGGGCGCTCGACGTCTCGACGCTGCTGCGCGCCTACGGGCAGGGCATCTTCCCCTGGTACTCGGATGACCAACCCATACTGTGGTGGAGCACCGACCCGCGCATGGTGCTGCGGGTCGTCGACTTCAGGCTCCAGCCCTCGCTGCGCAAGGAAATCCGCGCCGGCCTGCGGAGTGGCAGGCTGGAGATCCGCTTCGACCACGACTTCGAGGCAGTGATCCACGCCTGCTCGGGCAGTCCGCGCAAGGGCCAGCATGGCACCTGGATCCTGCCCGAGATGATCGAGGCGTATTGCGCGCTGCACCGCGCGGGACACGCGCACAGCGTCGAAGCCTGGTGGGACGGCGAGCTCGCCGGCGGGCTCTACTGCGTCGCGATCGGCCGCATGGTGTTCGGCGAGTCGATGTTCAGCCGGCGCAGCAACGGCTCCAAGATGGCGCTGGCCGCGCTGGTGGCAGCCTGCAGCGCCTGGGGCGTGGAAGCGATCGACTGCCAGCAGAACACCGCACATCTGGCCTCGCTCGGTGCGCGCGAGCTGCCACGCAGCGAATTCCTGCAGATCGTGCAGCGCAATACCCGCTCGTCTGCCCCCGGCTGGAGGTTCGAGCCCCTATACTGGACGCCATGGCTCGATCGCAGCTGTCCGTCATCCGCTTGATCCCTGCATGAAACAGGCCCATGAACTCCCGCTGCAGGCGCTGCAGTTCTACGCCACAGCGCCCTATCCCTGCAGCTACCTGGAGGGGCGCATGGCGCGGTCGCAGGTTGCCACGCCGGGACACCTGATCCACAACGACGCCTATTCCGGCCTGGTCGCGCTCGGATTCCGGCGCAGCGGCCTGTTCACCTACCGCCCGCATTGCGACGACTGCCAGGCCTGCGTTCCGCTGCGCGTCGATGCGAGCCGCTTTGCCCCCAGCCGCAGCCAGCGCCGCGCGCAGGCCCGCCACGGCGGACTCGAGGCGCGCGTGCTCGAGCTCAGCTTCGACCCGCGCCACTACGAGCTCTACCTGCGCTACCAGCATGCGCGCCATGCCGGCGGCGGCATGGACCAGGACAGCGTGGACCAGTACTGCCAGTTCATGCTGCAGAGCCGGGTCAACTCGCGCCTGGTCGAGTTCCTGGCCCCGGCGCAGGACGGCGGCGAGCCCAGGCTCAAGATGGTCTCACTCGTCGACGTGCTCTCCGACGGCCTGTCGGCCGTCTACACCTTCTACGAGCCCGAGACCGGCTCGGCCTACGGCACCTATGGCGTGCTGTGGCAGATAGAGCAGGCAAGGCAGCTGGGCCTGCCCTGGGTCTATCTCGGCTACTGGATCGCCGCCAGCCAGAAAATGGCGTACAAGCGCCAGTTCCGGCCGCATCAGATGCTGACCCCATCGGGATGGATCGAGCCCGCTGGCTGAGCCGGCATATTTCATCTCGTAAAATGTTGTCCAACCATTGGACACCATGACCAGACGAGCAGACCCCATTCCCCAACAACCCAGCGTTCAGGTGATCGAGCGCATCTTCATGCTGATGGACGTGCTCGCCGCCCATGAGGACGCCGTACCGCTCAAGGACATCAGCGAGCAGACCGGACTGCACCCCTCGACGGCGCACCGCATCCTCAACGACCTGGCCATCGGCCGCTATGTCGACCGGCCCGAGGCCGGCAGCTACCGTCTCGGCATGCGCCTGCTCGAGCTCGGCAATCTGGTCAAGGCGCGCCTGAGCGTTCGCGACACGGCGCTGGGCCCGATGCGCGAGCTCCACAAGCTCATTCAGCAACCCGTCAACCTGAGCGTGCGCCAGGGCGACGAGATCGTCTATGTCGAACGCGCCTACAGCGAGCGCTCGGGCATGCAGGTGGTGCGCGCCATCGGCGGACATGCCCCGCTGCACCTGACCTCGGTCGGCAAGCTGTTCCTGGCCGCCGACGACCCGCAGCGCGTGCGCAGCTATGCGGCGCGCACCGGACTGGCCGGCAACACGCCCAACAGCATCACCCAGCTGCCCGCTCTCGAGCGCGAGCTGCAGCAATGCCGACTGCTCGGCAGCGCGCGCGACAACGAGGAGCTCGAGCTCGGCGTGCGCTGCATGGCGGCCGGTGTCTACGACGACCAGGGCCGGCTGGTCGCCGGACTTTCGATCTCGGCGCCGGCCGACCGCATCGACGAGGCCTGGCTACCCAAGCTGCAGGCCACGGCCGATGCCATCAGCCGATCGCTCGGCTGTCCCGACAGGTGATGAAGCAGGCCTGAAATGGAAAAGGCCCCTCCCGGGGCCTTCCTCCAGCGCGGCTGTTCTCAGCTCCTGCCCAGCGCGATGCGCTCGATCGGATCGGCATAGGCGACCGACTCGACATAGCGCCGCACCCGCTGCGCGTCGCCGATCCGCGAGGCCTTGTCGGCGGAGTCGAGGAACACCATGATGACCTGACGCCCGGCCAGGCGGGCCGACATCACCAGGCAGCGGCCAGCCTCGGAAATGTAGCCGGTCTTCTGCAGCCCAATGTTCCAGTTCGGATCGGAGGTCAGGCGGTTGCTGTTGCGGTATTGCAGCACGCGCCGGCCCGACTCGAGGGTATAGCCCTGCGAGGTCGAGAGCTCGCGCAGCAAGGGGCGCTGGTAGGCCGCTGCCGCCAGCATCGCAAGGTCGCGCGCGCTCGATCGGTTCTCGACCGACAGGCCGGTGGGCTCGACATAATGGGTGTCGCGCATGCCGAGCTCGGCGGCCTTGGCATTCATCAGCCGCACGAAGTTGACGATGCCGCCCGGGTAGGTACGGCCCAGTGCATGCGCAGCGCGGTTCTCGCTCGACATGAGCGCCAGGTGCAGCGCTTCGCCGCGGGTCAGGCGTGTGCCGACTGCCAGCCTCGAACCCGTGCCCTTGTAGATGTCGAGGTCGTCCTCGGTGATCGTGATCTCCTCGTCCAGCGACAGCCTGGCATCGGCCACCAGCAGGCCGGTCATGAGCTTGGTCAGCGAGGCGATCGGCAAAACCGCCTTGTCGTTCTTGCTGACCAGCACCTCGCGGCTGTTCTGGTCCATCACGAACACCGCATTGGCGCTGAGCTTGGGCGGGGCGTCGGATGCCTGCAGGTCGTGCCGGTGATCGTAAGCCGATGCAGCGCTTGCAGCAGCCAGTCCGGTACCTGCGACCGCAGCGCCCTTGGCAGCCAGCACGGCGGCTCGCTTGCCGCTGCCAGGGTTCGTCCTGGAGACAATGGTCGACTTGACGGGCTTGGCCGACGCGCGCTTGAGCCCGGCCTTCTGGCTCGCGACCTTGGCCTTCTTCTGCGCCACGGCGGGCTTCTTCTTGACGGCAGTGGCTGCCAGCAGCGGGGCCGGCGCTGCCAGCGTGATCGAAAGCAGACCCAATCCAACTGCCAGACCCAAGCGACTGAGCCAAGGTCTCTCAATCTGGTTCATTTGCTCATACTCCGGACTTCAAATACCAACATCCCTAAGTATAAAACCCGGACAAATGAAAGCAATGAAATATTTGACTGGCGGGGCCAGATGAAGGCCCCGCCTTTAGTTCAGCCTCAGAGCTGGGCCGAAACCCGCTCGACCTTGCTGTGCAGCTTGTTGAGCGCGCTCAGGTAGGCCTTGGCCGATGCCACCACGATGTCCGGATCGGCTCCGACGCCATTGACCACGCGTCCGCTGTGCTGCAGCCGCACCGTCACCTCGCCCTGGCTCTCGGTCGAGCCGCTCGTGATCGCGTTGACCGAGTACAGCAGCAGCTCGGCGCCGCTGTTGACATGGGTCTCGATCGCCTTGAGCGACGCATCGACCGGGCCGTTGCCGTCGGCTTCGCCGGTGAATTCCTTGCCGTCTATGGTGAACACCACCTTGGCGTGCGGAAGCTCGCCGGTCTCGCTGCGCTGCGCCAGCGAGACCAAGCCGTACTGTTCCTTGGCCGCGGTCACGCTCTCGTCGCTGACCAGCGCGAGGATGTCCTCGTCGAAGATCTCGCTCTTGCGGTCGGCCAGTTCCTTGAACTTGGCAAACGCCGTGTTGATCTCGCCCTCGGACTCCATCTCGATGCCGAGCTCCTGCAGGCGCTGCTTGAAGGCATTGCGGCCGCTGAGCTTGCCGAGCACGATCTTGTTGGCGCTCCAGCCCACGTCCTCGGCGCGCATGATCTCGTAGGTGTCGCGCGCCTTGAGCACGCCGTCCTGGTGGATGCCCGAGGCATGCGCGAAGGCGTTGGCGCCGACCACCGCCTTGTTCGGCTGCACGACGAAGCCGGTGGTCTGGCTGACCATGCGACTGGCCGGCACGATCTGGCTGGTGTCGATATT
>JBDLTM010000140.1:0-6399 GCA_039805805.1 Pseudomonadota bacterium
CATCGACGCCGCCCGCGCGCTGCCGGTCAACGAATGGTCGCAGGCCATGGCCGGCCTGGCGGCATCGCTGCTCGAGCGCCGCGCCTGAACGTTCATGAAAGGCACGAAAAACCGTGCTACAATGCGTTTCTCTGCTGATCTGAGGCGGTAGCCGAAACAGCAATCGGAATGTAGCGCAGCCTGGTAGCGCACTTCGTTCGGGACGAAGGGGTCGGAGGTTCGAATCCTCTCATTCCGACCAAATTCACAAGACAGCACCTTCGGGTGCTGTTTTTGTTTCTACCCCCCAACAGCAACACACTCACCCTCAAATTCGATAAGATCGGCACCCTGCCGCAACTTCGATGGGAGCAAGGGTGACATGATCCGAGTTTTCCTGATCAGCGACTTCGAACTCCTGCTCGATGGCCTTGGCAAGCTGATCCGATCCCGCAGCGAGGAGTACCAACTGGCCGGAACGGCGGCCTCGCTCTCGCTCGACCATGCCCCCTGGTCGAGCGTGGCGGCCGACATCATCCTGCTCGACCTCGAGACCGACCCCCTCCTGCTGCTGCCCTGGCTGCGGCACTGGCGCGCACAGGGCGCCCCCAAGGTACTGCTGCTGAACCGGCATGACGACCCCGCCCTGCAGGACCAGGCCGTGCTGGCCGGCGCGCGCGGCCTGCTCAACCGGCACAGCTCGCCCGAACAGCTGCTGGACGCACTGGAAAAGGTGAACGCCGGACAAGTCTGGCTCGACCGCGAAGCGACCGGCCGCCTGCTCGACTCCCTCGCTCAGACCGGAACAGACAGCGCCCCGGATCCCATCACCGACCAGCTGCAGCGGCTGACCGAGCGCGAGCACAAGGTCCTGGCCATGCTGCTCGGAAATGCCGGCGAACCGGCCAAGACCCTGGCAGAACGCCTGCACATCAGCGAAAGCACGCTGCGCAATCACCTGACCGCGATCTACGACAAGCTCGGCGTGAGCAACCGCAACGGCCTGATGGCGCATGCGCTGCAGAGTGGACTGGCCGAGCGGCTGGCGCGCTGAAGGAGCCTATCCTCCTGGCTGAACCAGCCAAAACCTCCTGCCTCCCCACCATACGAGGCTCCCGTCAAAAAGGGAGACTGCGACGATTCTCTGCGACTGGGCAGCTCTCTAAAGTAGACCTTGACTGATGCGGAAGTTCAGTCAGTTTCTAACTTTGGGGAGTAGATCATGAAGAAGTTTTCCATGCTGATCGCAGCGGCCCTGGCCGCAGCATCCTTCGCTGCCGGAGCCGCCGACAAGGCCCCGATCCAGCTGTCCGAGTCTCAGATGGGGCAGGTGGTGGCTGGTGCGACCCCTGATGTGACAGGCGCTGGTCTTTGCACCTCGTTCCTCGCGAGGACGAACAATGACAAGTTTGGAGGTAATGAATACGCAATTGGCGGGAACCCAAGCTTCGAAGGTAATGGTGGCCCTCAAATGGAACACCGTGGTTTTGGCCATGTAGGCTGGAATCCCGATCTCTGCATGCAACCTCGATGATTGCGCTTCAGTCTAGTTTTTGACTGTTCTCAACAAAGCCCGCCAACCATAATGGCGGGCCTTGTTGCGTCCAGACAAGCATGGCCAGATTGACTGGCCGGCAGAGTTCAGAATCGGTAAGGCAAGGCCACCGAGAAGGTGAAGTCCGAGGCCTCCTTCGTCACTCCGGCACCGACCGAGACGTTGAGCAGCAGGTTTCGGCTCAGCAGCACGCCGGTGCCGAAGTTCAGGTAGCCGACCCGGCTCGAGGGCGTGGTGAAGGCCTCACCCGACAGCGGCGTGACCCGGGTGCCGCGCCCGAAGGACATCGACAGCCCGACATCGAGCGAGACATCAGGCGTGGCGGCCAGCGACACCCCCATGCCCGCACCCCAGCCATTGCGCGGCGCAAGCCGGCCTTCGAAATCGGGCAAGGCAATGTTCTTCGCAAAGGTATGGCCATACGACAGGCTGCCGTAGAAGGCCAGCGGCGAAATGCGCTTGACCGCTGACAGCCCGGCGCTCACGCTGCGAAAGCCCGAGCCCAGCGGCAGATCGCCCCAGGGATCCTTGCCGCTGTCGTGCGAGTAGCCCAGGCTCGCGACCAGCGATGGCCGACCCGGCGCCTCGCTCAGCAGCCGCTTGCTCAGGCCCAGCGACAGGTCGCCGTGCCCGCTGTTGGAGCCGATCGGCGTGTCCAGCTTGCGGTAAGGCAGGCCCACCGACAGCATCACCCCGCCCGGAAGGCCGGTGCTGGCGCCCAGGCTCAGCCCGTAGCTGTCGGATGGGCCGGCCTTGGTCCAGGAAAAGGCCGGCGTCAGGCGCAAGCCACCGGGCCTGAGCACGACCAGGCCCTTGGAGCCCAGTGCTTCCTCGATCGCACTGGTCGCATCGGGGTCCTCCAGGTCCGCTGGCGGCTGGGCCGCGTTGGCGTCGAGCGCGGTCTGCGCCACCACCCCACCCGACTGCTGCTGCGCGAGCTGCCCCTCCAGAGCATCGACCCGGCGCCTCAGTTGCTGGTTGATCGCCTGCTGCGCGGCCAGCTGCTGGCGCAGCAATTCGACCTCGCTGGCGGGCTGATCGATCCTGGGTGGCAGATCCGAGCTGACCGGTGCGACAGCATCCTGCGCGAACGCGCCCGTTGCCATGGAAGCGGCGCAGCAGGCCGCCGCGACGGCGATGTGCTTGCTTTGGAAACCTTGTTTCAAGTCTTGCCTCTCAACGTGTGATGGTGAAGGCCAGTCCATCCATCCAGACAGCGACGAAACGCTCCAGCGGCATCTCGTAATGGCCGAAGGCCGGATCGGCCAGCAAGGCACGGTCGCCCCGCACGCCGTTGAACACGACGTAGTGGTTGTAGCCGTGGCGGTCGATCGGCACGATGGGGGCGTGGAACAGCCTGAGGTCGTCCAGCGTCAGGTTCTTGTAGGCGCTGCCCTGGTAGCCGCGCGCCTCGACGAAGCGCTTCATGTCCAGCATCGAGAAGCCGCGCTGCGCCT
The DNA here is from genome assembly GCA_039805805.1 of Pseudomonadota bacterium. Lineage (GTDB taxonomy): Bacteria > Pseudomonadota > Gammaproteobacteria > Burkholderiales > Burkholderiaceae_C > Malikia. The sequence continues at coordinate 2,992 of JBDLTM010000140.1, forward strand.
TGACCTTTTCCGCATCAGTCTTCTCGAGCATCTTGAGCGCGACCTGGCGCTCGCTGATGGGGTCGTTGAAGCCGTAGGTCAGCACGGTCGCGAGCGTGGCCGCCGCGCAGCTGGTTTCCCATTGCTGCATCACGATGCCACGCTCGCGGATCTCCTTGAGCGACAGAAACTGCGCTGACTGGGCATGAGCGGCCAGCATTCCTGCCAGAAAAACGCCCAGCAGCGCACGGGATCCCCAGTTGCTCATCGCCACCCCCAGGATTCATCATTCATTTTTGTCATTCTATACATGGAGCATGCCTAGAGCTGATCCGGCAGACTGCGAATTGAACAATCAGAACGCCATCAGCAACTTGGCCGACAACTGGGTCTTGCGCTCGGGTTCGCGGTCGTAGACGGCAAAGAAGTCCATGTTCTTGCTCAGGCGCCAGACATAGGCCAGGCGATAGGAGTCTCCGTAATAGGCATTGATGTAGCGCCCCGCGATCGTGTGCTGCGGCATCACGTCCCACGATGCCGTCAGCACGCTCTGGCGATAGGATCCGAAGCTCTCCAGCAATTCCGTGCTCAAGCCCACCGCGGTCGTGCGCGTCGGCTTGGCGGTCACATAGGCGGTCTGGTAGCGGTAGTCGCCGCCGCCGGCCTGGCCCGACGCCAGCGCCAGGCCGTAGTTCAGCCAGCTGCTGCGGGTGTTGAAGTCAATGTTAAGGTTCAGGTAGCGGTCGTCGTTGGTCGAATCCTTCCACACGCCAGGGCTGCTGCCCTTCAACGGACGGTAGGGGCCAGCCGAATAGCCGGCACCCAGCCTGATCTGCTGCTCGCGCAGCTCGACCGAGCCGCCTGCATAGGTATTGCGTCGCTGCAGCCTGCCATCAGCCGTCTCGCGCTGCGTCCAACTCAAGTCGCCGGTCACCTCGCGCAACACACCGGCCGGCAAGTCGCGGTAGTAATTGAGGTAGGCGCTGCGGCCCGAGGTATCCAGCAGGTCACGCGCGAGCAGGCCGTTGGCGGGGAAGAAGTCCCTGCTGTAGCGGTCAATGGCACATCCGAAGGTCCAGGCGTCCTGCCCCCAGCCCAGCGTGCCGCGCGCGAAAGTGCCGTTACCCGGCAGGGGGTCGGTGCGCGTTCCAGCCGCATCGAAACCGTAGGTCAGGCCGGACGGCTGGCGCCCGCTGCCGCGCAGCACGAGCAAGTCATTGCGCAGGTCGCTGCGGTCGGTGCCGACCAGCATGGCACTTAGACTGTGCGTCGGGCCAAACTCCCGGCGCAGGTTGGCCACCATGTCCGTCCTGCCGCCCGGCGCCTGGGTGGCGAGCGCGCCGTACTGGTAGCCGTCGGCAGAGCCGAATGCCTTGGCGCCGAAGTCGAAGTTCGGAATCCGGTTGGAATAGAAATAGGGGCTGGTCGCGGGCGCCTTCTTTCCGCTGGCCATGTCACCAAAGTAGGCGGCACCTTCCTGAAAGAAAGGCCGCAGGTCGCTGACGAATTTCTCGTTGTAGCTGAAGTCGACGCTCGACACCGCACGCTCGATCTGGCTGAAGTCGGGCCGCAGCGAAACGACGCCCGTCAGGTTGGGACGCGGCTGGTAGCGGATGTCGACGCCAGCCGCGCCGAGCCGCTCGCGCACCACCCCTTCGTTGTCCGGGATATTACGGCCCAGCAGCACATAGGGCAGGAAGGTCCAAGGCTGGGCCTTGCCCGATGATTCGGGATCGAGCCCCGTAAGCCGGCCCATCAGTTCCGGCAGATTGCGTACCGTCAGATCAGCCCATCGACTCCACTCACCGGTGCGGTGGTGGTAGCGCATGAAGTTGATGCCGATGGTGTCGGTTCCAGGCTGGAAATTGAGGATCTCGAACGGGATCGCGATCTCGGCCGACCAACCATAGACGGTGCGGACGACCGCTGCCTTCCAGTCGCCCTTCCATGCACTCTGGCGGGCACGGCCGCCGCCGAAGGAGTCGGCCTGGGTGCCGATCGCGTTGACGCTGAAGCTGCTGATCTCGCGGTAGTTCAGGAAGGGATCGATCTGGACCGCGACCTGATCGTCGAAGCCCAGCGACCCATCCCGCCTAGTCTGCAGCGCCTCGATGGCTGCAGGCTGGCTGTCGTAGACCTTGAAGGCGAAATAGAGGTTCTTGCGATCAGCGGCAACGAGGACCTCGGTCTGCTCGGTGGGCCAGCGCTGCTGCTCGGTGATCCTGAACATCTGTGCGGACTCGGCCTTGGCCCAGGCCTCTTCATCGACAAACCCGTCGATCTGCAAACCGGCATCAGGCACCAAGACCGTCTGCTTGAGCGTGGGAGGGTCCGAGGGATGGGCGGGAGGGACAGCCAGCGAGGAATGGCAGATACCAAGCATCGCTACAGCAATCGGTGGCCGAAGAAATACAGATCGAAACGACAAGACCATCGCCAAATCTCCCGCACCGAAATAACGAAAGATACTAATCCCAGTCATGCACCAAACGAATAGGCACAATTTCACCAGAAACACCCAGCGCCCCATCCGAGCAATATGTCCACTCATCCTTCACAGGATGAAACAAAACATGACCTCCAGCACGCTTAGAGAATTCATAAATCCCGACACCAGGATAAGCTCTGACACTTGACTGCAAGTCAGGATCAAAAAAGATATCCTGCCCGCCCGGCAAATAGGAGAAAGCGATCTGATTAAAATCAGAGACCCGAAGTCCTGAAAAGGACAGCACAGATGGCACGAGAGCCTCGAAATGACCCCGCCAACCTCCGAGATGCGCATCTCGGACACACATCAAACCATCACTGGAAATTCTATAAATAGGCAAGAATGCCTTCAAGGCCATTCGGTTTTCTCGAATGTCATCCGAGGGTGCTGTAACCGAATCCCACCAACACCAATCCCGCGACTGCCGAAACGTCTGGACATGAGAAGCCAGCAAATCTGCATCGACATCATCGAATGATGCAAAGAAGGTACCCCAAGAGCCACGATACTCAACATCGTACTCAATCAGCCAGTAATGTCGGTAATCATGGCTGGCAAAGAAATCCAGCACAGGAAAATGCGCACTACCTGGAACAATTTTGTTTTCTCGGAAATATTTAAATCCAAGCTCCGCCTCTAATCGATCAAGACAAAAAACATGCAAAACACTCCGCCCACCAAAACCAACCAAGGCGTCGACCCAATGATCTACGCAACCCGCCCCATCGTCTTGCAGCAATACAAAACAATCGTAGTCCGCCCCCATCTCATCCTGGATCCGGAAGAATCTTTGCTGAATGACTTTAGACCACTTATGCGTCATGAACAGGATGACCGATCGACCAGAACCCGAGCCAGAAATAAACATCAGCATCACCTCTGAGTAAAAATTTCGCATTCGATCAACCCCATAATCAAGCATTGATATTCCAAGATTA
>JBDLTM010000141.1:0-6374 GCA_039805805.1 Pseudomonadota bacterium
GTCTGCGACTCCTGCCGCGACATCGACTCCGGCCGCTTCGTCGACTACACCGAGCTCGACGCGGCCTCCAACCGCGGCGTGGACGAGGTCCAGGCCCTGCTCGAGCAGGCGGTCTACAAGCCGGTGCAGGGGCGCTTCAAGGTCTTCATGATCGACGAAGTGCACATGCTGACCAACACCGCCTTCAACGCGATGCTCAAGACGCTGGAGGAGCCGCCCGAATACCTCAAGTTCGTGCTCGCGACGACCGACCCGCAGAAGGTGCCGGTCACGGTGCTGAGCCGCTGCCTGCAGTTCAACCTGCGCCCGATGGCGCCCGAGACGGTCTACGAGCACCTGGGCCAGGTACTGGCCTCAGAAGGCGTGCCGTCCGAGCCCATGGCGCTGCGCCTGCTGGCGCGTGCCGCGCGCGGCTCGATGCGCGACGCGCTGAGCCTGACCGACCAGGCGATCGCCTTCGGCGGCGGCCAGCTGCAGGAAGCCACCGTGCGCCAGATGCTGGGCGCGGTCGACCGCAGCCATGTGTTCAGGCTGATCGCCGCGCTGGCCGCCGGCGATGGCCGCACCGTGGTCGAGACGGTCGATGCGCTGCGCGTCAACGGCTTCAGCGCGGCGTCGACGCTGGAGGAGATGACCGGCGTGTTGCAGCGCATGGCGGTGGCGCAGCAGGTGCCGCAGGCAGCCTCCAGCTCCGACGATCCGGAAGCGGCCGAGACGCTGCGCCTGGCGCAGGCCATGCCGGCCGACGAGACCCAGTTGCTCTACAGCCTGTGCCTGCACGGCCGTGGCGAGCTGGGCCTGGCGCCCGATGAATACGCCGCGCTGACCATGGTGCTGCTGCGCCTGCTGGCCTTCAAGCCGGCTGCTGCTGCGGAAAAAAAAACTCTGAAGCCGGCTGAGCCGGCCAGTCCGGCCGCCGCCTCGGGCTCGCCGCGACCGGCAGCCCCTGCCGCTGCGGCCCTGCCCGCAGCCACGCCATCGCCGGTCGCCGCGCCCGCCAGCGCGCGAGCGGCATCCGTCCTGCCGCCTGCTGCATCGCTCTCCGCAATGCCCTCGGCAACGCCAGTCGCATCGCAGCGACCGGCTGCCGTGGCGGCGGGTCCGGCGCCAGCAGTGCCTGTCAAGGCTCCGGTTCCGGCCCAGGCTGCTTCAACGGACTATCCGGACGACTACGGCTGGACCGAGGCTGACGAGGCCGAATTCGCTGCCCTGATGGCCGGCGGCCCCGCAGAGGCAGGACCGGCTCTTGCGCCTGTCACAGCGCCACTGCCGGCCGCCGATCAGCCAGTCCCCAAGCCAGTGTCAGCCCCTGCCCAGCGTGAAGCGCAAGCCGTGCCGGAGCCAGCTTCTGCCTCGCACGCGGCGCAAGCGCCAGCCCAGGCCCTTGTCTCGGAGCCCGCTGTCACGGGCGCCGAGGCCGATTTCTGGTTCGATACCGTGATGGCGCTGTCCGAGGCCGAAGCCATCACCGCGCTGGTGCGCGAGCTCGCGCTGCAGTCCGAGCTGGTCGCGCGCCAGGCTGACGAATGGCTGCTGCGCTCGTCCAAGGCCTCGCTGGTGCAGTCGGCTGCACGCGAGCGGCTGCAGGCCGCGCTGCAGCAGGCGGGACACGCCGTGCGCCTGCGGCTGGAAGTCGGCGACGCCCGCGACACCCCCGCGCACCGGCTGGCCGCCGCCGCCGCCGAGCGCCAGCGCCAGGCCGAGCAGACCCTGCTGCAGGACCCCTTCGTGCAGGCGATGCTGCGCGACTTTGGCGGCAAAATCGTGCCTGGCAGCATCAAACCGATCTGATTTCACATTTCCCCATACAAGGACTACTCAATATGTTCAACAAAGGACAACTCGCCGGCCTGATGAAGAAGGCGCAAGCCATGCAGGACGACCTCAAGCGCGCGCAGGACGAGCTCGGCAACATCGAGGTCACCGGTGAGTCCGGTGCCGGCCTGGTCAAGGTGCTGATGACCTGCAAGCACGACGTCAAGCGCATCACCATCGATCCCAGCCTGCTGGCCGAGGACAAGGACATGCTGGAAGACCTGGTCGCTGCCGCCTTCAACGCCGCCGTGCGCAAGGCCGAGGAGACCAGCTCCGAGAAGATGGGCAAGATCACCGCCGGCATCCCGGGCATGCCCGGCGGCATGAAGTTCCCGTTCTGAGCCGGGAGCCGGCTTGAGCCAGGCCCAGGCCCTCGACGCCCTGGTGCGCGCGCTGCAGCGCCTGCCGGGTGTCGGCGTCAAGAGCGCCTCGCGCATGGCCTTCCATCTGCTGCAGCATGACCGCGACGGCGCCCGGCAGCTGGCCCAGGCCCTGCAGCAGGCGGTGCACGACGTGCGCCACTGCGCGCTGTGCAACACCTTCACCGAGGACGAGGTCTGCCCGACCTGCCTCGACCCACAGCGCGACGCCGGCCTGCTGTGCGTGGTCGAGACGCCGGCCGACCAGGCCGCGCTCGAGCGTACCGGGGCCTATCGCGGTCGCTATTTCGTGCTGATGGGGCGGATCAGCCCGCTCGACGGCATCGGCGCGCATGACATCGCGCTGCGCCGACTGTTCGAGCGGGTGGCGCACGAGCCGCCGCGCGAGGTGATCCTGGCGACCAACTTCACCGCCGAGGGCGAGGCGACCTCGCATGTCATCGCGCAGGCGCTCCGTACGCTGGACGTCAAGGTCACCCGGCTGGCGCGCGGCGTGCCGATCGGCAGCGAGCTCGAGTACGTCGACCTTGGCACCATCGCCCACGCGCTGGTCGACCGGCGCTGAGGTGGACCAGTCCGGGACGATTCAGCGCTTGCGGCTGTCGAGCGCGACCTTGACGTCGCGTACCGGTTTGCTCGTCACTTTCTTGCCGGCCTTGGCCTGGCGCACCGGCTTGGCCGCCACCTGGCCGCGCTCGTCGTTGGCTGCCGCGGCGGCCTCGCGCCTGGGCAGGTGCAGCACCAGCAGCTGGCCCGGCTTGAGCTTGGCATTGGGGCCGAGCTCGTTCCATTCGGCGACCTTCTCGGCGCTGACCCGGTAGCGCTGCGCCAGCCCTGCCAGCGTGTCGCCCTTGCGCGCCTTCACCTGGGTCCGCACCAGGGTGATCGCCTGCTTGAGCAGCAGCTGGCCATGGTCGGCCAGCTGTTCCGGCACGTCGAAGTCCAGCTTGCCCTGGCGCGAGACCAGCAAGGTCGAGCCCGCCTTGACCAGCATGCCCGGCGGAATCTTGTTGAGATCGCGCAGCTCCTGCTCGCTCATCTCATGCTGCTGCGCCACCTGAGCCACGCTCATGTCGCGCGGTGCCTTCCAGGCGGTCCAGCTGGCCAGCTGGCCGACATGCGATGCCACCCTGGCCTCGAACAGCGCGGCATTGTCCCAGGGCAGCAGCACGCTGGAATTGGCCGCCGCCATGAACATCGGCTTGTTGATCGAGGGGTTGAGCTGGCGCAGCTCGCGCTCGCTGACCCCGGCAAGCTCAGCCACCCTGGCCACGTCGATGTCGCGCTGGATCGGCACTGCATCGAAGAAGGGGTGGTTGCCGATCGAGGGCAGCCTGGCGTTGAAGCGCGCCGGCTTTGCGATGATGTTCTTGATCGCCTGCAGCTTGGGCACGTACTGGCGCGTCTCCAGCGGCATGTTGATGTCGGTGTAGCCGGCCCCGAGTCCCTGCGCCTGGTTGCGCTTGATCTGCTTGGCGACGTTGCCCTGGCCCCAGTTGTAGGCCGCCAGGGCCAGGTGCCAGTCGCCGAACTGGCGGTACAGCCGCTCGAGGTAGTCGAGCGCGGCGCGCGTCGAGGCCAGCACATCGCGCCGGTCGTCGCGGAACATGTTCTGCCTCAGGTCGAAGTCCTTGCCGGTCGCGGGCATGAACTGCCACATGCCTGCGGCCTTGGCGCTGGAGACGGCCTGCGGGTTGAAGGCGCTCTCGACGAAGGGCAGCAGCGCCAGCTCGGTCGGCATGTTGCGCCGCTCGAGCTCTTCGACGATGTGGAACAGGTACTTGTTGCTGCGCGCCGTCATGCGCTCGATGTAATCGGGGCGGGCCGTGTACCACTGCTCCCGGACTTGGACCTCCTCGTTGGCCAGGTCGGGCATGGCAAAGCCGCGCCGGATCCGTTCCCAGAGATCCTGGGGTACGGTCAGCGGTGCGACGGCCCTGAGCCCGAGACCCGCTTCGGTCCGGATCTCGGACAAGGCCTGTCCGCCGGAGCGCCGGCTCTTGAGCAGGTAGGGCGATTGGCCCGCATTGCTCTGCAGGTCGCCGCCAGATTCATTGGTAGCATCGACATCAGGCTGGGGCAGGCTGGCGCAGGCTGACAGGAGCAAGGATGCCAGAGCGGGCCACCATAGTCGGTGTCGGGTCATGGGCAGGGATGGGGACAGTTAGATGAATCCTCAATTATCCGCCAGTGCCGGACCGGCTGGCAATGATCAGCGAAATCCGTTCTTCCATTCGCGCAGCGCGGCAAAGCGCGCCACCTCGTCGGCTGCCTGGGGCTCGCGCCCGGCCAGTGCGGCAACGACCGCAGGCCCGCGGCTGCGCAGGAAGGGGTTGATGAGTCGCTCCAGCGCCAGCGAGCTCGGCAAGGTCGGCAGTCCCTGCTCGCGCAGCTGCTGGCAGTGCTGCAGGTGGCGGGCGATGTCGGCATTGCCGGGCTCCACCGCCAGCGCGAAGCGCAGGTTGGAGACCGTGTATTCGTGCGCGCAGCAGACCCGGGTGGCGTCGGGCAGGGCAGCGAGCCGGTCCAGGGAGGCCAGCATCTGCGCCGGCGTGCCCTCGAACAGGCGGCCGCAGCCAGCCGAGAACAGCGTGTCGCCGCAGAACAGCAGCGGACCGCCTTCGGCATCGGCGGCGTAATAGGCCGCGTGACCGGCCGTATGGCCCGGCACCGCGATCAGCTCGAACTCAAGCCCCAGCAGCTGGATGCGGTCGCCCTCGTCCAGCTCGGTCACCGGGCCGACGGTCGCCGGCATGGCTTCGGCCGCCGGCGCATAGACCGCGGCGCCGGTGGCCGCGCGCAATTCGGCCACGCCGCCGGTGTGGTCGGCGTGGTGGTGGGTCAGCAGAACGGCAGCGAGCTGTAGGCCATGCTGCTGCAGGCAGGCCAGCACCGGCGTGGCGTCGCCCGGGTCGACCACGATGGCGCGCTGGCCGTCGTGCAGCAGCCAGAGGTAGTTGTCCTGGAAGGCGGGCAGGGGGATGAGATGGTGCACGGGTTTCCTCTTGATTGCGGTGATGGGTTTCAGGCACCGAGCAGGTAGTCCAGCTCCTGCCGGGAGAAGCCCGCGCGCAGCCGGGCTTCCTGGTTGAACGGTGGTCGCAGCGGCGGCGCCTGGTAGCGCTTGACCAGTTCGGGGTATTGCGCGACCGGATCCAGGCCGTCGCGCTCGCACAGCCAGCGGTACCAGCGGTTGCCGATCTCGACATGGCCGACCTCGTCGCGCAGGATGATGTCGAGCAGCCCGACCGCGGCCAGCGCGTCCGGCGTGCCGACCCGCCCGAGCTTGGCCTGGATTTGCGGCGTGGCGTCCAGCCCGCGCGCCTCCAGCGTGCGCGGCACCAGCGCCATTCGCGCCGTGACGTCGTGCGCGGTTCGGGTGCACATGGTCCAGAGCCCGTCGTGCGCATCGAAGTCGCCGTAGTCCCAGTGGCGGCCGGTCTCGGGGTGGGGGATGGTCTGCAGGTGCTCGCGCAGCAGGCCGTAGTGGTAGGCCTCCTCCGCGGCCACGCGCAGCCAGTCCAGGTAGAACTGGCGCGGCATGCCGGCAAAGCGCCAGACCGCGTCGAGCGCCAGGTTGATCGCGTTGAACTCGATGTGGCAGATCGCGTGGACCAGCGCGGCGCGTCCCTCCGGGGTGAAGGGCGAGCGCTGCGCGACTTCCTTGGGAGGCACCAGGCGCGGCAGGGCCGGCCGTCCCGGCAGCGGGTGGTCTGGGGCGGGGGTCAGATCGGCCCTGGTGTCGAGCGGCAGCCAGTTGGCGGCGGCCTGCAGGGCCAGGGTCAGTTCGCGCTTGCGTTCGATGTCGGCCTCGCACAGCGCGGCGAGCGCCTGCGCGCGCAGTTCGGTCCTGTGATGACCTTGCGGTCCGGTTTCGAGTTCGTCCATCCTTACAATTCTAGGCATGAGCATCTACCAACTTGACGACCTCGTGCCCGAGGTCCACCCCAGCGCCTATGTGGCCGACAGCGCGCAGGTGATCGGCGAGGTCAGCCTGGCCGAGGACAGCAGCGTCTGGTACGGCACGGTGATCCGTGGCGACAGCGACCGCATCTCGGTCGGCGCGGGCAGCAACATCCAGGATGCCAGCGTGCTGCACGCCGACAAGGGCTTCCCGCTGACCATAGGCGAGCGCGTCACCGTCGGCCACCAGGTCATGCTGCATGGCTGCACCATCGG
>JBDLTM010000142.1:0-6254 GCA_039805805.1 Pseudomonadota bacterium
ACAACCTCGCGCTGCTGCAGGCCGCGCGGCCCGACTGCTGTGCGCTGGCGAACAACCATGTGCTCGACTGGGGCCGCCAGGGGTTGGCCGATTCGCTCGCCGCGCTGGGGCGAGCGGGCATCGCGTGCCCGGGTGCCGGTGTCGATGAAGCAGCGGCCAAAGCCCCCGCCGCCCTGCCCTTGCTTGGCCGCGGCCGGCTGCTGGTGTTCTCGCGCGCGACCGCCGACAGCGGCGTGATGGATGGCTGGAGCGCCACGCCGGATCGGTCTGGCGTCGCGCTGCTCGAATCGCTTGGCGAAGATGCCGCTCGAGGCTTCGCCGCCGAAGTCACGCGCTGGCGCCGCCCAGGCGATCTGGTGCTGCTGTCCATCCATTGGGGCGGCAACTGGGGCGCCGAGGTGCCGCCGCAGCAGCGCCGCTTTGCGCGCCGCCTGATCGATCTCGGCGCGGTCGACCTGGTGCACGGCCATTCCTCGCACTGCCCGCGGCCGCACGAGGTCTGGCGCGGCAAGCTGATCGTCTACGGCTGCGGTGACCTGATCAACGACTACGAGGGCATAGGACGCGAAGGAGCCGACGACCCGAGCGCGGTCTGCCTGTGGTTCGCGCGCCTGGATCGCCAGTCGGGGAAGCTGATCGGGCTCGAGCGGGTGCCGATGCGCTTGCGGCGGATGCAGCTGGTGCGTGCGGATGCCTCGGTGCAGGGCTAACATCGCCCGCATGTCCGACATCCAGCGCCCCGAAATCACACCGTCATCCACGACTGGCCCGCTGCGCCCCGGCGTGCGCAAGCGCGAAGCCTGGGCCTGGGCCATGTACGACTTCGCCAACTCGGGCTACACGACGGTGGTGATCACGGCGGTGTTCAACGCCTGGTTCGTCTCCGGCATCGCGGGCGGCGCGCCCTGGGCCACCTTCGCCTGGACCGCGGCGCTGTCGGTCTCCTACCTGCTGATCCTGCTGAGCGCGCCGCTGCTGGGCGCCTGGGCCGACACGCACGCAGGCAAGAAGCGCCTGCTGGCCTGGACCACCATCGGCTGCGTGCTCGGCACCGCCGGGCTGGCGCTCGCGGGGCCGGGCGCGGTGGCGCTCGCGCTGACCTTCGTCGTGCTGTCGAACTTCTGCTTCGGCAGCGGCGAGAACCTGATCGCCGCCTTCCTGCCCGAGATCGCCGAGCCCGACAGCCTGGCCAAGGTCTCGGGCTGGGGCTGGGGCCTGGGCTATGTCGGTGGCCTGCTCAGCCTGGGGGCCTGCCTGGGCTACATCACCTGGGCCAGGGCGCAGGGACAGGTTGCGGCAGAGTTCATCCCGGTCTGCATGCTGATCACGGCGGCGCTGTTCGCGCTGGCCTCGCTGCCGACCTTCGCGCTGCTGCGCGAGCGGGTGACGCCGCAGCCCGCTGCCGCCGGATCGGCCTGGCGCCGGGTGCTCGACACGCTGCGCCATGCCCGGCGCTACCGTGACATGCGCCGCTTCATGCTCTGCATCGTGTTCTACCAGGCCGGCATCCAGGCCGTGATCGCGCTCGCGGCGATCTACGCCGAGCAGGCGATGGGCTTCACGACCAGCGACACGATCCAGCTGATCTTCCTGGTCAACATCACGGCGGCGCTGGGCGCGGTCGCGTTCGGGCGCTGGCAGGACCGCATCGGCCATGTGCGCGCGATCGCGCTGACGCTGGTCGGCTGGATCGTGATGGTGCTGCTGGCCTGGTCGGCGCAGGGACCGATGCCGTTCTGGATCGCGGCCAATATCGCAGGCCTGTGCCTGGGCGCCAGCCAGTCGGCGGCGCGTGCGCTGGTTGGCTGGCTCGCGCCCGAGGCGCGCCACGGCGAGTTCTTCGGCCTCTGGGGGCTGGCGGTCAAGCTGTCGTCCATCCTCGGGCCGCTGACCTACGGCGCGGTGAGCTGGATCAGCGGCGGCGACCACCGGCTCGCGATCCTGGCAACCGGCAGCTACTTCGTGATCGGGCTGCTGCTGCTGGCTGACGTCGATGCCGAGCGCGGCCGGCGCGCGGCGCTGGAAGGCTGAGGCCTAAGGCCTTCAGCGCTGCAGGTCTGGCTCGCCGCAAGCCGCCAGCAGCGCCGTGCGCGCGGCATCGCGCAGCGCGAGCGCGCGTTCCCACTCTTCGCCTTGCCGCGGAACAGGCCCTATCGCCGGGCAGATCGTGACCCGCACCATGCCGCGCCTGGGCAGCCAGTGGCCGTCGCGCAGCCGGTCGCGGGTGCCGGCCAGCGCGACCGGCTGCAGGCCGATGCCGGCGCGCGCCGCGGCGACGAAGGCACCCATGCGGAAGGGCCGCAGGCCAGGCGCGCGCGTGAAGGTCCCTTCCGGAAAAACCGCGAGACGTTCGCCGCGTTGCGTCGCCTCGGCGATCCGGTCGGCGTCGGCCACGCCCTGCTGCAGGTCGAAGCGCTCGACGAACTCGCAGCCCAGCTTGCTCAGGAAGACGCGCGACCAGAAACTGCCGACCAGTTCGCGCTTGGCGACGAAGCGCCAGCCCGGCGCGGGGAGCGCGGCCACCAGCACCAGGCCGTCGAGGTAGCTTGCGTGGTTGGCGACCAGCAGCCTGGCGTGCGCCGAGGCCGGCCCGGACTGGTCGATGACTTCCAGCCGGATGCCGGCCAGCGCCAGCCAGAGCCGGGCCGCCCGGTGCACCAGCTGCCAGGCCGAACCGGGTTGCCGCGTCAGCGCAACCCCGAGCCAGACCGGCAGCGCCAGCAGCGCAAAGGCCGTGACCGCCCAGAGGCCTGCCAGCCGCTCGCTGAACTGCGTGGCCTGCCGCCTGAGCCTGGGCAGCGCACCCGCGACGAAGACGCGCGCGAACTGCAGCCAGGCCGCGCGCGGCTGGCCTTCGGGCAGGCCCTGCTCGAACAAGGCCCGGCTGGCGGCGCGGCGCACCTTGCCGCTCGAAGTCTTGAGCACGATGCGCTTCGATGACAGCACGATCTCGTCAGCCGGCAGCCCGAGCAGCTCGAGCGTGCAGTCCTGGATCGCCTGCCTCAGCGCGGCCAGCTGGGCAGAGTCGCTGAGCCGGGTCTCGGCCGCGATCACCAGCCGTTCGGTGCCGCTGGCCGGATCGGGGCTGCCGAAGACCGCGACACAGCCGGGGCGCACGCTGGCAATCCGGCCCACCGCCTCCTCGACCTCCTGCGGGTAGATGTTGCGGCCGGCCTTGATCACGATGTCCTTGGCGCGGCCGGTCAGGTAGAGCTCGCCGCCCGCGAGGTAGGCGTAGTCGCCGGTGTCGAGCCAGCCGTCGCAGAACAGGCGGGCGTTCGCCTCCGGGTTGCGCCAGTAGCCGGAGGTGGCGGAGGGGCCGCGGAACTGCAGCCGTCCTTCGCGCCGCTCCGGCAGCTCGGCCAGGCCGGCATCGACCACGCGCAGCTCGTAGCCGGGCAGCGGCCGGCCGCAGGCGACGAAGCGCAGCGGATTCGGGTCGCCAGCCGCAGCCGGCAGCGCCTCGCCATGGGTCGAGAACGCGGACCGGTCGATGCGGTCGACCAGCAGCCCGCGCTGCGGCGTCAACGCGAGCCCGACCGCGCATTCGGCCAGGCCGTAGACCGGTGCCAGCGCGCGTCCGTCGAGGCCGCAGGCGGCAAAGCGCGCCGCGAAGCGCTCCATCGTGCCCGGGTTGACCGGCTCGGCGCCGTTGAACGCGATGCGCCACGAGGACAGGTCGAGCTGGCCGAGCAGCTCGTCCGGCACCCGGTGCAGGCAGAGCTCGTAGGCGAAGTTGGGCGCGCCCGACAGCGTGCCGTGGTAGTCGTGGAGGGCCTGCAGCCAGCGCTGCGGCGCCGCCAGGAAGCGCAGCGGCGACATCACGACGAAGGGGATCGCATGGACCAGGCTTGACAGCCAGGCACAGATCAGCCCCATGTCGTGATAGAGCGGCAGCCAGCTCACGAACACGTCGTCCGGCCTGACCTGGGCGGCGCGCGCCATCGCGCGGATGTTGGCGAGCAGCTGGGCGTGGGTCAGCGTCACGCCCTTGGGGTTGCCGGTGCTGCCCGAGGTGTACTGCAGCAGCGCGAGGTCCTGGCCGGCAGCCGGCGCTTCGGCCGGGCTGGCGCTGGAGTCCAGCAGCTCGTCGGCCAGCACCAAGCCGCGCAGTCCCGCGACGAGGCCACGCAGCAGGCCGGCCGGCAGCGCGACCTCGCCGCTGGCGACCAGCAGCCTGGCGCCCGCGTTGTCGAGTATGGCAGCGTGGCGGCGCAGGTGGTCCTCGAGCTGCGACGGCCGGGCCGGCGGGTAGATCGGCACCGCCACCGCGCCGGCCAGCAGGATGCCGAGGAAGCAGGGGAAGAACTGGGCACAGGTCGGCAGCATGATCGCGACCGCGTCGCCGGGGCCGACCTCGCGTGACTGCAGCCCGGCCGCCACCGCCTGGGCCTGCCGCAGCAGTTCGCCGTAGCTCAGGGGGTGCTCGGCGCCATCCTCGTCGAGCAGGATCAGGTGAGTCCGCTCTGGCTGGCGCTGCGCGTGCCAGGCCAGCACTGCGGTCAGCGTTTCGAGCGCATCGGGGGCCGGTTCGCCCGTTCCCCTTGCATTGGCCACCTGGACGGGCGCGGCAGCCGGCACGGTCAGGATCCGACCGTCTGCCGCCCCCAGCGCAAGCAGGAAGTCGCGCGGCGTCTGCGCCTCGCCGATCAGGCGCTGCGGCAGCCGCACACCGAAGGCCGATTCGATCCGCACCAGCAGCTCGGCGCGCGCCAGGCTGTCGAGCTCGGCGTCGCGCTCGAGCTCGCTGTCCAGCGTCAACGCGGGCGCCGGCTGGCCCGGCCGCAGCTCGCGGCAGAGCGCGGCGATCAGCTCCAGCAGCTGCCCGGCATCACGGTCTGCATCTCGCATCATTTTCCTGTCGGGCGTATAAAGTGCAGGAAACATCATGAAGGCAGGGCAGGCCCGGGTCAAATCCGTCCGGGCAAAGACCCCGCCAGGGAGGACGGACATGAGCGGCTCTCTGAGAGGTGAGGCCTTGCTGCGCGACGCGATGGCCAACCGCGGCACGGCGTTTTCCGGGGCCGAGCGCGATGCGCTGGGCCTGCGCGGGCTGCTGCCGCCGGCGGTCGAGACGCCCACCCAGCAGGTCGCCCGCGTGATGGCGAATTTGCGCGCACAGGCCACGGATCTTGACCGCTACTGCTGGCTGATGGCCTTGCGCGAGCGCAGCGAGGTGCTGTTCCAGCGCACCCTGCTCGACCACCTGGCCGAGCTGCTGCCGCTGGTCTACACGCCGACGGTGGGACAGGCCTGCCAGCAGTTCGGCCGCATCTTCCAGGCGCCGCGCGGGCTCTACGTCACGGCGAACGACCGCGGCCGCATCGGCGAGCTGCTGCGACGCTGGCCGGCTGGGCCGGTGCGCGCCCTCGTCGTCACCGACGGCTCGCGCATCCTGGGACTGGGCGATCTCGGCGCCAACGGCATGGGAATCCCGATCGGCAAGCTCGACCTCTACAGCGCCTGCGGCGGCATCGCGCCCGCGGCCTGCCTGCCGGTGATGCTCGACGTCGGCACCGACAACGCGGCACTGCGCGACGACCCCTTCTACCTCGGGCTGCGCCAGCCCCGGCTGCAGGGCGAAGCCTACGAGGCGCTGCTCGAGGAGTTCGTCATGGCGGTGCAGGAAATGTTTCCGGGCGCGCTGCTGCAGTTCGAGGATTTCTCGAACCACAACGCCTTCGCGCTGCTGGCGCGCTACCGCGAGCGGCTCTGCTGCTTCAACGACGACATCCAGGGCACCGGCGCGATGGGGCTGGCGGCGGTCAATTCGGCGCTGCGCCTCACGGGCGGCCAGCTGACCGAGCAGCGGCTGCTGTTCGCAGGCGCCGGCGAGGCAGCCCTGGGCATCGCCACCATGGTCAAGGCCAGGATGGTCGCGCAGGGCCTGAGCGAGCAGCAGGCGCGCGAACGCTGCTGGCTGTTCGACACCCAGGGCCTGCTGGTGGCCGGCCGCGCGGGCCTGCCGGACCACAAGCTGCCGCATGCGCAGCAGCGCGAACCGCTCACCGGCTTGCGCGAAGCCATCGCGGCGCTGCGCCCCACCGTGCTGGTCGGCGCCTCGGGCGTGGGCCAGCTGTTCAGCCAGGAGGTTCTGGCCGAACTGGCCAGCCACTGCGAGCGCCCGGTGGTGTTCGCGCTCTCGAATCCGACCGCCAAGGCCGAGTGCAGCGCCCAGCAGGCCTATGAGTGGACCGAGGGGCGCGCGATCTTCGCCGCCG
This sequence comes from Pseudomonadota bacterium, assembly GCA_039805805.1. Taxonomy (GTDB): domain Bacteria; phylum Pseudomonadota; class Gammaproteobacteria; order Burkholderiales; family Burkholderiaceae_C; genus Malikia. The sequence goes on from JBDLTM010000142.1 coordinate 6,222, forward strand.
GCAGCCCCTTCGCGCCGGTCGAGTTCTCCGGCC
>JBDLTM010000143.1:0-6190 GCA_039805805.1 Pseudomonadota bacterium
CGGCGCCGTAGGCCTGCAGCGCGGGGAGCTTCCCGGCCAGCGCCGAGGCGCAGAGCAGGGCATACAGTACAGGACCAAGTAGGTAGTTAGGCATGATTTTCAGCGCGGGGCCGCCGGCAGGGCGGCCCCATCGACGCGCATCAGTCCATCAGCACGCTGGCCAGGGTCTGGCCGTGGTTGGCGCCGCTCTCGACCGCGACGGCGAAGATGTAGCCGCCGGACTTCCAGGTCTCGGTGCGGATCGGCACCACGTTGACCAGGTAGGTGCCCGGCAGCCGACCGGCCGTCACGCCCGTGATGTTGACCAGCGCGCCGCCCGGGCCGACGATGACCGGATCGACCTTGAAGTTGGCGGCCCCCAGGCCCTTGACCGGCTCGCCATTGGCGTCGGTGACCGAGACCACGATGTAGTTGGGCTGGCGGTTGCCGGGCGCGGCGATGGTGTCTTCGGACAGTGCGTTGACGATGAGTCGGCTCATGTTTTCTCTCCCTGTATCTGGTTGAAGGATTGCAGTCGGATCCCATGCCATCAATCTGGCGAAAGTGAAATCCGACCGGCTATGCTAAGCGCTGGAACAGAATCTGGCCAGCGCGTCTTTCAGTCGCAGCAGTCGCCGCGCTTCATCTCGATGTCGAGCGAGATGCGGCTGACCCGCACGCACGCGACATCGCTGGCGGGCAGGTCGAGGCATTCGAGCAGCTGCCTGGCCTGATCGCGGCACTTGCCCTTGCCGCTGGCAGGCAAGATCTCGTTGAAGGGGCGCTCGATCTCGGGGTCGAGGTGGTAGCTCATGCCGCCGAGCAGGGCGCCGTCGGCGTAAGCGCTCACGACGATGTCGCGCTGCTTTTCCGCTGCGGCCTCGGCGCGGGTGAAGTTGGCGCCCTCGTGCAGCTCGAAGCTCAGCAGGCGCTGCTCGCCAGCTTTCAGGCGCAGGCCCTTGCCCGGCAGGCCGGCGATTCCGACACGCCAGCCGCGCCTTGCCAGCAGCGGGGGCAGCTCGATGTCGACGGTGATCAGCGCGCTGGCTCGGCCAGGGTTGCCGACCCAGAAGCCCTTGCCATGCAGTCCCGCCTTGAGCCCGGCGAGGCCACCGCCCCCCGGCACCAGCGTCACGTTGCGCTGGCCGACGTTGTTGTCGTTGGGCACCAGGCGCCAGTCCTCGACCACCTCGCCGGCGGTGAAGTTGTCGACGTTGCTCGGGTCGCCGGTGGCCGAGACGATCATCAGCATGCAGTCATGGCCCCAGGCGTTGCTGACCGGTGTCCACTCGAAGGGGCCGACGACCTTCTCCTCGGCGCTGCCGGGCTGCAGCGTGCCGGCCGACAGCTGGGCGGTGCTCATCGGCTGCAGGTCGTTGGGCCAGAGCACGCCAGCCGAGGGCTTGCAGTGGTAGGCCTTGACGACCACGTCGTGGGCGATCTGGCTGCCGCGGTTCCTGACCTTGACGTAGGCGTAGTTGGTCTCGCCGAGCGCGGCTTCCTGGTGGCCGACAAGCCCGTCGGGCGCGCGCCGGTTCCAGATCGTGGTCGTGTCCCAGTGCACCGCCTGATAGGCATATTCGCCGGCGCGGCCGTCTTCGATGTAGACATCGACATCGGGCACCGCGCCGCCGTCGAGGTTCTGCTTCTCGAAGGCCCAGGCCAGCACCTTGCCGTAGGCGCCGCCGAACACGCCTTCGGAGGTCCAGTTGCCGGCGTCGGCCGTCTGCAGCGCAGCGAGGAACTGCGCCGGCGAGGCCGGGTTGCTCGCCGGGGTCAGCTGGCCGACCGCGCGCAGCATCAGATAGGCCATGCAGCGGGCGGCGAACTCGCGCCGCGCCAGGCTGGTCGAGTCGCCGCCGATGGAGCGGTAGGCGCGGAACAGCGTGGTCGAGAGGATCTGCTCGCTCGAGTAGCCGCCGACGTCATTGGCGCCGCCCCAGCCCCAGCCTGCCGCGACGCTGCGGTCGGAGCGGCGCGGCACCGAGGGCACGAAGGGCGAGAGCAGGAAGCGGTCGAGCGGTGCGCCGTTGTGCCACTCGGACAGGTAGTCGTTCAGGATGACGGCGAAGCTGTCGCCGGCGCTGTGCGCGAAGCCGAAGTTGGGCCCGCCGACATGGTCATGCAGGATGCCGTGGCCGCCGAGCTCGTGCAGCACGACTCGCCAGTCGGCCGCGATGCCCATCGGATGCGTGGTGTCGCCCAGGTCGGCCAGCGCGAAGCAGCAGTGGTCGATACCGTCGCCGTCGCCGACGCAGTGCGCGTTGACCGTGTTGCCCTGGTCGGTGGCATTGCCCTTGCCGCGATGGTCGACCTCGACCGGGAAGGCCGTGCCATCGAAATAGCTCGCGAGAGGGAAGCCGAGCTCCTCGATCAGCTGGAAGAAGCGGTCGACATGGTAGTAGGCGTTGACGGCGGCGAAATTGTCGGTGCGCGCGTCGTAGTCGAAGTTCAGGCCGACGTTGCGGCTGGGCGGATCGACGTCCCTGGGCTCGAGGTCGGTCAGCGTCGCGAGGTTGCCCTGCAGGTACTGCTTGCCAGCGGAGGGCGGGTTCAGGTTCGGCAGCGTGACGCTGGTCCGGTGCGGGTTGAGCTCGGCGTTGCTGGCGTCGGGCGTGTTGGCCGGGTCGCCGGTGCTGCTGATCGGGTCGTGCAGGAAGACCAGGCCGTTGACGCCCGAGGTCAGGGCGCGCAGGTAGAGGATGGCGTTGGTCTCGACGTCGACCAGCATGCGCCAGTTCATCGGACTGCCTTCCCACGGGTAGCGCACCACGAGCTCGGCGACCAGGTACCAGTGGCCCTCGCGGATCGACTTGGGCACGGCGGGCAGCGTCAGCGTGGGCGGGGTGCCGCAGAGCGCCTGCTCCTCGCTGTGCGCCGCGCTGGCGTGCGTGGTTTCATGTCCGCCGGCGGCGGGCTGGTGTGCCTCGTCTTGCGTGCGCCTGGCCGCCTCGTAGCGGTAGACGAAGAAGCGACCGCGGATCAACTGTGGCAGGATTTCCTGGTTGGTCGTCGCGCCCTTGGCTGCCTTGGCGGGCTTGCCGAGGATATCGCTCAGCAGCGTCGCGCTGGCAGCGCTCGCCTCGAAGCTGGCAGCTGCCTTGCGCACGCGCACGCGCACGCTGCCGGACTTCTCGCCGGTGGCCATCAGCTGGCGGTAGCGCTCGATCGCCTCGGCGGGCGGCAGCCTGGCGTCTATGCCGCTGGCGCTGCTGTCGGTCGAGGCGATGACGCGCGTCGGCGCCTGCTTGAGCGTGATGGTGACGCCGGAGGCCCAGACCGGCGTGTTGAGCCAGGTCTGGCGGAAGGAGTAGGTCTCGGTGTCGAACAGGCGCTTTTCCTCGTCGCGGCGGTATTCGATCGTCGCCTCGCGCGGATCGAGGTAGCTGGCAGCCTGGTCGAGATGGCGAAGCGCGTCTTCAGCGATGCCGAAATCGCCCGATAGATCGCGCAGATAGGCGGTCGCCGCGGCTCGGCCCTTGAGCCCGCCGGCCTCGCGGAACTCGTCGAGGTGGTTGATGGCGCGTAGGCGGTTGGCTTCGTCGAGCACGACGTTGGCCTTGAGACGGGCATCGTAGCGGCGCTTCATGTAGGAATCCTGGTTGGCGAATCAAAAACCGGCCAGGCGGGAAGGCATCGGTCGTGCCTTTGCCCGCCTGGCCCTCCCTGCGGTCCCCGGATGCCGCCTCGTGCATCGGCGGTCATCCGGGAATTCAGATCATGAGTCCTGGATCGGGTTTTGTAAATATACGAATAGTGATTCTCCCTATCGGGAGTCGAGAGGGCCATGCATGGACTCGCCCTGCTTCGGTTCACAATAGCTGGCGTGAACAAGCCCCATGTCCCCCTGGCCGAGCAGCTGCGCCCGCACAGCCTCTCGGAAGTCATAGGCCAGCAGCACCTGCTCGGCCCCGGCATGCCGCTGCGCATCGCCTTCGAGTCGGGTCGCCCGCACAGCTGCATCTTCTGGGGCCCGCCCGGCGTCGGCAAGACCACCATCGCGCGCCTGATGGCGCAGTCCTTCGACGCCCAGTTCATCGCGATCAGCGCGGTGCTCGGCGGCGTCAAGGACATCCGCGAGGCGGTCGAGCTGGCCGAACATGCCAGGGACGGCCTGGCGCCGCAGGCGACCATCGTCTTCGTCGACGAGGTGCACCGCTTCAACAAGAGCCAGCAGGACGCCTTCCTGCCCCATGTCGAGAGCGGCCTGTTCACCTTCGTCGGCGCGACGACCGAGAACCCGAGCTTCGAGGTCAACTCCGCCTTGCTGTCGCGCGCGGCGGTCTACGTGCTGCAGCCGCTGTCGGAAGAGGACCTGGCACAGCTGGTCCAGCGCGCGCAGGCGATCGGCGCGGTGCCCGCGATCGAGCCCGCAGCGCTGGCCCGCCTGCTGGCCTATGCCGACGGCGACGCGCGCCGCCTGCTCAACACGCTCGAGACCTTGTCGGTGACGGCGCAGGCGCAGCAGATCGCCGAGATCCGGGACGACTGGCTGCTCAAGGTGCTGGGCGAGCGGCTGCGACGCTATGACAAGGGCGGCGAGCAGTTCTACGACACCATCTCGGCGCTGCACAAGAGCGTGCGCGGCTCCGACCCGGATGCGGCGCTGTACTGGTTCGCGCGCATGCTCGACGGCGGCGCCGACCCGCGCTACCTGGCGCGGCGCATGATCCGGATGGCGTGCGAGGACATCGGGCTGGCCGATCCGCGCGCGCTGCGCATCTGCCTCGACGCGGCCGAGGTCTACGAGCGCCTGGGCAGCCCGGAGGGCGAGCTCGCGCTGGCCGAGGCGCTGGTCTACCTGGCCGTCGCGGCCAAGAGCAACGCCGTCTACACCGCCTTCAATCAGGCCAAGGCCTTCGTGAAGAAGGATGGCACGCGTCCGGTGCCGATGCACCTGCGCAACGCGCCGACCCAGCTGATGAAGCAGCTCGACTACGGCAAGGGCTACCGCTATGCGCACGACGAGGAGGGCGGCTTCGCCGCGGGCGAACATTACCTGCCCGACGGCATGGCCAGCCCCGGCTTCTACCGCCCGGTCGAGCGCGGGCTCGAGATCCGGATCGCGGCCAAGCTGCGCGAACTCGAGGAACTCAACCGCCAGGCGCGCGAAAAATTAGAATAGGGGGTTTGTGCGCAGGCCGCGCACGCCGCAACCCACCCTAGCCCATGACGCAAGAACACCACGCCCATCCGGCCGAAGACCACAACCAGCTGATCACAGAGCGCCGCGAGAAGCTCAAAGGCCTGCGCGAGGCGCAGGCTGCCGGCCAGGGACCTGCCTTCCCGAACGACTTCAAGCCGCAGCAGCGCGCTGAAGCGCTGCAGGCCGAGTATGGCCACATGAGCAACGAGATGCTCGAGCCGATGGAGGTGCGCGTCAGCGTGGCCGGCCGCATGATGCTCAAGCGCGTGATGGGCAAGGCCAGCTTCGCGACGGTGCAGGACTCTTCCTTCGGCCCGACCGGCGGCCGCGTCCAGGCCTACATCAACAACGAGGGCGTGGGCGAGGCCGTCCACGCCGCCTTCAAGCACTGGGACCTGGGCGACATCATCGCGATCGAGGGCGAGCTGTTCAAGACCCGCACCGGCGAGCTCACCATCAAGGCCGACAAGCTGCGCATGCTGACCAAGAGCCTGCGTCCGATGCCCGACAAGTTCCACGGCATCCAGGACCAGGAGATGAAGTACCGCCAGCGCTACGTCGACCTGATGATGGACGAGCAGGCGCGCAAGCGCTTCATGGCGCGCAGCCTGGCCGTCACCAGCATCCGCGAGTTCATGGTTCAGAACGACTTCCTGGAAGTCGAGACGCCGATGCTGCACCCGATTCCGGGCGGCGCCAACGCGCGTCCCTTCATCACCCACCACAACGCGCTCGAGCAGGACATGTTCCTGCGCATCGCGCCCGAGCTTTACCTGAAGCGCCTGCTGGTCGGCGGCTTCGAGCGCGTGTTCGAGATCAACCGCAACTTCCGCAACGAAGGCATCAGCGTGCGCCACAACCCCGAGTTCACCATGATGGAGTTCTACGCGGGCTACTGGAACTACCTGGACCTGATGGTGTTCACCGAGGAACTGATCCGCCACGCCGCCCAGCGCGTCTGCGGCACAGCCAAGCTGACCTATCAGGGCCGTGACGTGGACCTGGAGGCACCGTTCGAGCGCCTGACGATCCGCGAGGCCATCCTGAAGCACACCGAGGCCGGCG
>JBDLTM010000144.1:0-6156 GCA_039805805.1 Pseudomonadota bacterium
AACTGCATGGTCATCTTCATCAACCAGATCCGCATGAAGATCGGCGTCATGTTCGGCAGCCCCGAGACCACCACTGGCGGCAACGCGCTCAAGTTCTACGCCTCGGTGCGCATCGACATCCGCCGCATCGGTTCGATCAAGAAGGGCGAGGAGGTGGTCGGCTCCGAGACCAAGGTCAAGGTGGTCAAGAACAAGGTCGCGCCGCCCTTCAAGACCGCCGAGTTCGACATCCTCTACGGCGAGGGCTGCAGCCGCGAGGGCGAGATCATCGACCTCGGCGTCGCGCACAAGATCGTCGACAAGTCCGGCGCCTGGTACGCCTACCAGGGCGAGAAGATCGGCCAGGGCCGCGAGAACTCGCGCGAGTTCCTGCGCGAGAACCCGCAGCTCGCGCACGAGATCGAGAACAAGATCCGCGCCGCGCTCGGCGTGCCGGCCCTGCCCGCCTTCGACCCGGCCAGCGTCAAGCCTGCCGCGGCCGAGGACGAGCTCGACCCGCTCGACGCCGAATGACGGGCTGGCGCCGACCCGGCCCGGCGCTCCAGCCGGTCCGGACGCAGGATGACGAATCGGGCCGCGCGCCGACCGACGACCTGACCGAGACGCCCGAGCCGCGTCGCCTGCGGCCGGAGCCCTCGCTCAAGGCCCGCGCGCTCAAGCTGCTGTCGATGCGCGAGCACTCGCGGCTGGAGCTCGAGCGCAAGCTGCGCGAGCACGAGACACGCGAGGGCGAACTGGCCGAGGCGCTCGATGCGCTGGCCGCGCGCGGCTTCATCAGCGACGAAAGGGTGGCCGACAGCGTGCTGCACCGGCGCGCGGGCAAGCTCGGCGCCAGCCGGGTCAAGGCCGAGCTGCAGGCCAAGGGACTGGACGATGCCGTGGTGCGCGAGGCGGTCGAACAGCTGCGCGGCACCGAGGTCGAGCGCGCGCGCGAGGTCTGGCTCAGGAAGTTCGGCCAGCCGCCGGCCGACGCCGCCGAGCGCGCCAGGCAGATGCGCTTCCTGGCCGCGCGCGGCTTCTCGGGGGACGCGGTCAGGAAGGTGATCCAGGGCGCGGGCGACGACGAGTTCGACGCAGGCTGACGGCCCTGAAGCCCGGCAGACTTACTTGCCGATGCAGAACGACGAGAAGATCACGCCCAGCAGGTCATCGGAGCTGAAGGCGCCGGTGATCTCGTTGAGCGCGTTTTGTGCCAGCCGCAGTTCCTCGGCCAGCAGGTCGAGCGACTGAGCCTGCTGCGCCAGGTGCAGCGCAGCAATTTCCAGGTGCTCGCCGACCTGGCGCAGCGCCTGCACATGGCGCTCGCGCGCGATGTAGAGACCCTCGCCGCCGCCCTGCCAGCCGGCGAGCTCGAGCAGGCGCTTGCGCAGCGCGTCGAGCCCGGCGCCGGTCTTGGCCGACAGGCGCAGCTGCTCGTGCGGCGCGTGCCCTGCCGCCGGCTCCAGCCCGGCGGAGGCCGCCGCGTCGAGCGGCAGGCCGGCATCGGCCTTGTTCCAGACGTCGATCACCGGCACTCGCGCCGGAAGCCGGGATTCGAGCGTGGCGGCGATCTCGCGCTCGGCAGCGTCGTAGTCGGGCTGGCCCACGCGGGTCAGGTCGTGCAGCAGCAGCACCGCGTCGGCGGCCTCGATCTGCCCCCAGGCGCGCGCGATGCCGATGCGCTCGACCTCGTCCACCTCCTCGCCCTCGCGCAGGCCGGCGGTGTCGATCACATGCAGCGGCACGCCCTCGATCTGGATCGTCTGCTGCACCACGTCGCGCGTGGTGCCAGCGATCGGCGTCACGATCGCCAGCTCGGCGCCGGCCAGCGCATTGAGCAGCGAGCTCTTGCCCGCGTTGGGCTGGCCCGCGATCACCACCTTGATGCCCTCGCGCAGCAGCGCGCCCTGTTGGGTACGCTGCATCACCTGGCCGAGTCGCGCCTGCAGGCGGTCGAGCTGGCCCTGCGCGTCGGCCTTCTGCAGGAAGTCGATCTCCTCCTCGGGGAAATCGAGCGTGGCCTCGACCAGCATGCGCAGGTGGATCAACGCCTCGCGCAGCTCGCCGACCTCGCGCGAGAACTCGCCCGAGAGCGAGCGGCTCGCGCTGCGCGCCGCGGCCTCGGTGCTAGCGTCGATCAGGTCGGCGATCGCCTCGGCCTGCGCCAGGTCGATCTTGTCGTTGAGGAAGGCGCGCTCGGTGAACTCGCCCGGCTGCGCCAGCCGCAGGCCCGGCAAACGCGGCTTGCCAGTGGCCGGATCGATCTCGGCGGCCGCCGCCAGGCAGCGCGCCAGCAGCAGCTGCAGCACGACCGGCCCGCCATGCGCCTGCAGCTCGAGCACGTCCTCGCCGGTGTAGGAATTGGGGGCGGGAAACTGCAGCGCCAGGCCGTGGTCGATCGCCGAGCCGTCGGCATCGCGCAAGGGGCCGTAGGTCGCCTCGCGGGCTTTCAGCGCCTTGCCGCAGAGCGCCTGCACCAGGCTGCCCAGGCCCCGGCCCGAGACACGGACGATGCCGACCGCGCCGCGGCCCGGTGCGGTGGCGATGGCGACGATGGGGTCCTGGTGGCGCGGCAGCATGTTTTTTAGTCTCTGGAAAAACGCGGGTGGGGAAAGGGCCAGCCAGCCCAATGAAAAAGGGCCGCTCGCGCGGCCCCTTAGGTATCGGCTTACTTGGCCTTCTTGAACAGCTCGGTCGGCAGCGTGATCTTGAGCGGCACGCCCATGCGGTTGTTGATATGCGCCTGCTGGATGATGGTCAGCACGTTGTTCGTGATCCAGTACAGCACCAGGCCGGCCGGGAAGGTGAAGAACATAACCGAGAACACCAGCGGCATGATCCACATCATCTTGGCCTGCATCGGATCAGGCGGCAGCGGGTTGAGCGCGGTCTGAACGATGGTCGTCAGCGTCAGGATCGTCGGCAGGATGTACCAAGGGTCCATCGCCGACAGGTCGGTGATCCAGCCCACCCAGGGCGCGTTGCGCATCTCGACGCTGGCCAGCAGCACGGTGTAGAGCGCGATGAAGACCGGGATCTGGACCAGGATCGGCAGGCAGCCGCCGAGAGGATTGACCTTCTCCTCGCGGTACAGCTTCATCATCTCCTGTTGCATCAGCTGCGGCTTGTCCTTGAGGCGCTCGCGCATTTCCATGATGCGCGGGTTGACCGCCTTCATCTTGGCCATGCTGCGGTAGGCGTTGGCGTTGAGCCAGTAGAACGCGGCCTTGATCACGACCACCAGCAGCACGATCGCCCAGCCCCAGTTGCCGACGAAGCCGTGGATCTTCTCGAGCAGCCAGTAGAGCGGCTTGGCGACGATGGTCGTCCAGCCGTAGTCCTTGACCAGCTCCAGGCCCGGGGCCAGGCGCTCGAGCAGCTTCTCCTCCTGCGGGCCGACGAACAGGCGGGACTCGAAGGTCTTGCTCTGGCCCGGGGCGATCTCGCCCAGGGCGGCCTTGAGACCGGCGCGGTACAGGTTGCTGCCCGGCACCTTCTCGGCGTAGTTCTCGCGCGCGATGCCGGCGTCGAGCAGCCAGGCGCTGGCGAAGTAGTGCTGCACCATGGCGACATAGCCGTCATTGGCGCTCTTGTTGAAGCTGGTCTTGCCCTTCTCGATGTCCTCGAAGGCAACCTTCTCGAACTTGGCGGCGTCGCTGTAGAAGGCCGGGCCGGTGAAGGTGGAGGCGAACGGCACGTCGCTGCCGGCCTCGCGGCTGTCGCGCACCAGCTGCAGGTAGAGCGAGGGCGAGACCGGGGCCGCGCCCTGGTTGATCACCTCGTGCTTGAAGCCGATGTCGTAGGCGCCACGCTGGAGCGTGTAGGTCTTGGCCAGCACCACGCCATTGACCGGCGCCGACTCGAAGCGCAGGCTGATGCTGTCCTGACCCTCGGCCAGGTCCTTGGCCGCGCCGACCAGGCGCATCGGCGCCTTGTGGTTGGGCAGCGGCGAGCTGCCGACCAGGCCGGTCTGGGCCACGTAGGTGTGCTGCGCGTCCTGCACCAGCAGGCGCACCGGCTCGTCCTTGCCAGCGGTGCGGTGCTGCAGCAGGTCGGCGCCCACGAGCGAGCCGCCCTCGCTGTCGAAGCTCAGCCTGAGGACGTCGGTGCTGACCACATGGGTCTGGCGCGGAATGGCGGGTGCGGCCTCGCCGGCGGCGGGCGCTGCAGCCCCCGGCAACGCCGCCGCAGGCTGGCTGGCCGCCGGCGCGGTCGCGGCGGACTGCGGCGTCGGCTTGGGGAAGAAAGTGGCGGGCTTGCCGTTGTGCACCTGCCACGCGTCCCAGAGCAGGATCAGCGAGAAGGCGAATATCACCCAGAGTATGGATCGGCGGATGTCACTCATGACGGGTCTTTTCCGGGGGTTGGGTAATGAGGCGGGAGAACAGGCGCTGGCCGCGTTCCGGTACCGGATCGCAGCCGCCAGTGCACCAGGGATTGCAGCGGACCAGCCGCCGCAGCGTCAACCACGAGCCTGCCACTGCACCGTGGCGCTCGAGCGCCTGCAGCGAATAGGCCGAGCAACTGGGCTCGAAACGGCAGGCCGATCCCACCCAGGGGCTCAGCAGCAGCCGGTAGGCCCTGACCAGGGCGATCAGGCCCAGGCGAAGCAGATCAGGCAGCGCCATCGCCAGCCTCGGGCAGGACCGCGGCAACGGCCTGGGCACGCTGCCAGCGCGCCAGCCGGTCGCCGAACAGCGACAGCAACTCGGCGCGCGCCTCGCGCTTGAGGACGTCCGAAGTCGCACTCGGGAAATCCGAACGCGAAAAGCCGCTGCGCAGCCGCACCACCATCGGCAGTTGCGGCAAGCCAGCGGCCAGTTCGAGCGCCACGGCATAGATCTGCCGGCGCAGGGCGTTGCGCGTCACGGCACGGCGCGCCCAGCGCTTGGGCACGAGCACGCCCAGCCAGGCACCGCCGCCCGGAAACAGATCCGGCGCACCGCCTGCAGCATGGCTTTTGGCCATGTGCAGCGCGAAGTGCGCCGTCTTGGCCACCGGAGGGCCGGACATCACCGCGTCGAATTGAGCGCGCTGACGGATGCGTTTTGGTGCCACAGGGGTCGGATGGACCGACAGCGCCGGGACGCCAGGGCTTAGACAGCCAGGCGCTTGCGGCCCTTGGCGCGACGGGCGTTCAGGACAGCGCGGCCGCCTTTGGTGGCCATGCGGACCAGGAAGCCGTGGGTGCGAGCGCGCTTGGTCTTGGAGGGTTGGTAGGTGCGTTTCATGATGGTTCCTTTTCAGGCGCACCGATGGGCAGCACGCCGGGTTGAGATTTGACGGTATACGAAAAACCCCCGATTATCACCAAAAACCGCCAAGAAGACAAATCCCAATGCTGCTGCACATGCCAGGCACATGGCCCGGTGAAATTGTCAAGGCTTGTGGATAACTCGCCGGAGGCACTACAATCACCACCCCGGCGCGCCATGCGCCGCAGTTTTCCAGCGTTTTTCCACATCCCCTCCCATGAGCCAACCCAGCCTGCTGCCCGATCCGTCCGACCTGTGGCATGCGTGTACCGAAAGGCTGGCGCAGGAGATTCCCGAACAGCAGTTCAACACCTGGATCCGCCCGCTGAGCGCGCGCGTTTCCGAGGGCGGCGACAAGGTCACGCTGGCCGTGGCCAACCGCTTCAAGATGGACTGGATACGCGCCCAGTACGCCGGCAAGATCACGGCCGCCCTGGAGGCCGCTGCCGGCCGCCCGGTCGCGCTCGAGCTCGCGCTCGCGCCGCGTGAGCCGGCTGCGCGGACTGTCGCGCCCGCGCAACGCCAGCCGGCCGGCATGGTGACGCCGGTGTTCGCCGAGCTGCCCGAGCCCCCCGCGCCCGAGCCCAAGGTCGAGGCGCACAAGCACCGCCTCAACACCGCGCTGACCTTTGCGACGCTGGTCGAGGGCTCGGCCAACCGCATGGCGCGCGCCGCCGCCATGCATGTCGCGCACAACCCGGGCCAGCTCTACAACCCGCTGTTCATCTACGGCGGCGTCGGCCTCGGCAAGACCCACCTGATGCACGCGATCGGCAACCAGCTGCTGGCCGACAAGCCCGGCTCCAAGGTGCTGTACATCCATGCCGAGCAGTTCGTCACCGACGTGGTCAAGTCCTACCAGAAGAAGACCTTCGACGAGTTCAAGGAGCGCTACCACTCGCTCGACCTGCTGCTGATCGAC
>JBDLTM010000145.1:0-6143 GCA_039805805.1 Pseudomonadota bacterium
GCCACTACGCCAACTGGCCGGGCTTCGACTCGATCGCGCAGGGCATGGGCGGACTGATGAGCGTGACCGGCAAGCCCGAGGACGGCCCGATGCGCGTCGGCATCCCGATCGCCGACCTGTGCTCCGGTCACTTCTGTGCCCAGGCCATCATGGCCGCGCTGCTGGAGCGCGAGGTCTCGGGCGAGGGTCAGTGGGTGCAGACCTCGCTGCTCGAGTCCCAGATCGCGATGCTCGACTTCCAGGCCGCGCAGTGGCTGATCGACCGCAAGGTGCCCAAGGCGACCGGCAACGAGCATCCCTTGACCGTTCCCACCGGCGTGTTCCAGACCCAGGACGGCTACATCAACCTGGCCGCGATCGGCAACACCATGTTCAAGCGCCTGTGCGTGGCGCTGGAAGTCCCCGAGCTGATCGACGAGCCGGGCATGGGCAGCGACCCGGAGCGGGTGCAGAACCGCTCCCGCGTCAATGCCGCGGTCGGCGCCGCCTTCCTGCAGCGCAGCACCGCCGAATGGACCGAGATCCTGCTCAAGGCCGGCGTTCCCTGCGGTCCCATCTACTCGGTGGACCGCATGTTCGATGATCCCCAGGTCAAGCACCTGGGGATCGCGCGCACCATGCATCACCCGGATCTTGGCGACATCGAGGTCGTCGGCCTGCCGATGAACTTCTCCCGCTATCCGCGCCAGGCGGGCCCCCTGGTCGCCGCGCCAGAGCAGGGCGACCAGACCGAACAGATCCTGGAGGAGCTGGGCTACAGCCCGGCCCGCATTGCCGAACTGCGATCGCGCTTCGTGGTCTGAGGCGCTGGCATGACTGATCTGTTCACCGATACAAGGAACTGAAATGGCAAGACTCGTTGCAGCCTTCGGCTCTTCGCACAGCATCATGCTGGTCTCGCAGCGCGAGGACTGGCAGCATCACTTCAAGCTGATCGATCCCAAGAACGCCCATTACTACGACAAGCAGGGCAACAAGACCGACTATGCTGCCCTGCTCGCTGCCGCGCCGACCGGCAGCGAGTCCATGGTCACGCCCGACAGGATGGGCGAGCGCTATGACGCGGCCGAGGCGGCCATAGACGAACTGCACGAGCGAATCAAGGCCGCACGGCTCGACCTGCTGCTGATCGTCGGCGATGACCAGACCGAGCTGTTCCGCACCAGCAACAACCCGGCCTTCGCGATCTACTACGGCGCGACCATCCGCAACACCGCGCGCGAGCCCGCCAGCCCGGGCGACAGCTGGGTCAAGTCGGCGCGCATGTGGCGCCATGAGCCCGGGCAGGACCGCGAGTACCCGGTCAAGAGCGACCTGGCCGAGTGGCTGATCCGCCAGCTCTGCGACCGTGACTTCGACATCGCGGCCATGGACAGCATCGAGCCCGGCAAGTTCGAGGGCCATGCCTTCCAGTTCATCCACCGCCGCATCCTCAAGGATCACGAGCTGCCGGTGATCCCGGTCATCCTCAACACCTTCGATCCGCCCAACCAGCCGACCCCGCGCCGCTGCGTCGCGTTGGGGGCAGCGCTGCGAGAGCTGATCGCTGCCTGGCCCGAGGACCTGCGCGTGGGCGTGATCGCCTCCGGCGGCCTGAGCCATTTCCTGGTCGACGAGGAGCTCGACCAGCAGGTGCTCGCCGCGATCCGCGACAAGGACAGCGCAGCCCTGGCGGCCTTCGACCCGAAACGGCTGCAGGCCGGCAGCTCCGAGATCCGCAACTGGCTGGTGGTGGGCGAACTCGCGCGCGAACTCGACCTGGAATGGGTCGAGTACGTGCCGGGCTACCGCACCCCGGCCCTGACCGGCACCGGCCTGGCCTTTGCCGCCTGGAAAACCCTGCCCTGAACGTCCACCTCATCCAAACCACGCCAGCCACACCATGAGCGATCCGAATATCCAACGCCTGCGCCGGCTCGATGCCTGCGCGGTCTCCGACGCCCTCGACAAGCTGGGGCTGCCCGGTGCCGTCACCGGCCTGCCGATGCGCAGTGCAGGCCCCGGCGGAAACAGCCGCATCGCCGGCCGCGCAGTGACCATGAAGGTCGGTCCCGGCCAGCCGCCGCCGGGTCCGCCCAAGCACCTGGGCTGCACCGCCATCGAACAGGCAGGCCCTGACAACATCATCGTGGTCGAGCAGCGCAGCGGCCTGGAGGCCGGCTGCTGGGGCGGCCTGCTGACGCTGGGCGCCAAGGTGCGCGGCGTCGCCGGCGTGGTCGCCGACGGCCCGCTGCGCGACGTCGACGAGGCCGTCGCCTACGAATTCCCGGTCTACAGCAGAAGCCTGACCGCGAGAACGGCCCGCGGCCGGGTGGTCGAGCTCGGCACCCAGGTGCCGGTGACGATCGGCGCCGAGCAGGGCGGGCAGGTCGTCGTCCAGCCGGGCGACTACCTGCTGGCCGACCGCAGCGCGGTCATCTTCATCGCCGCCGCCGACATCGAGCGCGTCCTCGACGCCGCCGAGACCATCGTCGCCAAGGAAGCTGCCATGGCCAAGGCCATCCTGTCCGGCACCCCGATCGGTTCGGTGATGGGCGGCAATTACGAACAGATGCTGGAGAACCACTGACATGAGCAACACCGACCAGAACATGGACAAGAACGTCGCGCGCGCCGCGCGCCTGGACACCCCGACGCTTTCCGACGCGCTGGACAAGCTCGGCATCCTGGGCCAGTGCTACAAGATCAAGCCGCGCAGCAGCGACTTCCGCATGGCCGGCCGTGCCTGGACGCTGAAGTACGGCCCGGCCGCCAAGCCCTGCGGCACGGTCGGCGACTTCATCGATGACGTGGCACCCGGCAGCGTGGTCGTGCTCGACAACAACGGCCGCGAGGACTGCACCGTCTGGGGCGACATCCTGACCGAGATCGCGCACCGCCGCGGCATCGCAGGTACCGTCATCAACGGCATCAACCGCGACACCCACCTCTGCCTGTCGCTGGGCTATCCCGTCTTCTCGATCGACCACTGGATGCGAACCGGCAAGGACCGCGTGCAGGTCGAGGCCACCGGCGTGCCGGTCAACATCGGTGGAGCGCGCGTCGCGCCTGGCGACATCCTCAGGGGCGACACCGACGGCGTGGTCGTGATCCCGAAGGAGCACGAGGACCGCGTGCTCGACATCGCCGAGGAGATCGAGGCGGCCGAGAACCGCATCCGCGAAGCCGCGCGCAGCGGCATGCGCCTGGACGAGGCACGCCAGGTCCACAAGTACCACAGCCTGCAGACCCGGGAGGGCGCATGAAACGGCACGACCCCAAGCTGACGACGAGGCTGGACATCGAGCGCCTGCCTGCCGAACTGGTTGCACAGGCAGCCAGCCTGCCGACTGCCACCCTGCACGAGGCCGGCAAGAAGATCGGCGCGCTGCCTTCGGCCATCAAGCCGGTGGCGCCGCAGTTCAGGTTTGCCGGTTCGGCGCTGACCGTGCACTCACCACCGGGCGACAACCTCTGGCTGCACCGGGCGCTGGAAGTGGCGCAGCCAGGCGACGTCATGGTGGTGTTCGCCAGCGGCGCCCATGAGCATGGCTACTGGGGCGAGATCATGACCACCATGGCCCAGGTACGCGGCCTGGCCGGACTGGTCATCGACGGCTGCGTGCGCGACGGGGCCCTGCTGGGCGAGATCGGCTTTCCCGTCTTTGCTCGCGGACTCTGCATCCAGGGCACGGGCAAGGACTTCGGCGCCATCGGCTGGATCAACCATCCCGTGCTGATGGGCCAGGTGATCGTCCATCCCGGCGACCTCGTCGTCGGTGATGGCGATGGCGTGGTCGTCATCCCCCGTGACAGGGCGGCCGAGGTGATCCAGGCAAGCCAGAGGCGCGAAGCCGAAGAAGCCGCCATCCTGGAGCGACTCAGGCAAGGTGAAACCACCATGTCCGTCTACGGCTGGAATTGACTGTCCTGCCTGCCAGCAGGCCAGGCGCTGCCCCGGCTCGCAAGCGCGAAACCGGGGTGGACGTTCAGGCCGCGATCAGCTTCGACGTCAAAGCTCGGGATCGCCTGCGGTCAGGTACTCCCACATGCGCTCGAAGATTCCGCCAGCGCTGGTCGCACGTCGCTCGCGTTCCACGGACTCGAGCACGACCGACTCGTTCCCCAGGCCTGCGCCGAGAACGGACAGCTCCAGTCGGGCAGCATCCTCCAGATACCAGGTGAGGCCGACCACCTTCTGCAGGGAGTCGGCGGTGACGACGACGCCGTTGCCGCGCATCACGATGGCATTGCGGTCACCGAGCTTGTCGATCACGGCAGTAGCCAGGTCGTCGTCGCGGACCAGCTGGGGGTCATCCCAGAGCGCGGCACCTTCGCCGAAGTAAGCCCCCATGCCATGACGCGCCCTGGGCGTGCGGCGCGCAGTGCCGAGCGCCATGAGCGCCGGTGGCATGGTGCGCGCCACGGACATGGCACCGGGACGGCGGCGATAGATCTGCTGGTGCAGGCGAACCTCCCCCAGCACGCCTTCGGGCAGCGGACCCTCGACCGGCACCACTCGACCCATCTCGCCGGGCGCGATCAATGCCATGGGACGTGCCGCGCACACCAGGAAATGTCCTTCGTCCAGGCGCACGCTGCAATGGCCATAGGCGTGCGCCAGGCCGTTGCGGCCCAAGGCTCGCGCAGCGACCCGCAGCTCGCGTTCCAAGGCTGCTGGCGGCCTCATTGGCCCGACCCGGCAGTGGCGGGCGTGCGGAACTCTGCAATGTCGGGCGTCGCCCCCCACATGCAGAAGGATTCGCCGCCACGCGGGAACTGGCGCGGCTGGTAGCTTGCCTCCTCCTCGGGACGGATCAGGCGCACGCCGCTGGAGTATTCGAAGATCATGTCATCCGGGCCGCGGAAGTACAGGAACATCGCCCCCGAGGTCGGATGTCGACCCGGGCCGAAGGCGATCGGCACGTTCAGTTTCCTGAGCATGTACCAGGCGCGCATGATGTCGTCGATGCTTTCCACCTGGTGGTTCACGTGCTGCACGCCCGACCGATTGGTCGGGAACAGCGCCACCTTGTGGTGGACCTCGTCGATTCGCAGCAGCGGCGCATCGCCGATCCGGTCGCTGACACGGGCTCCCAGCACCTCGGTCCAGAAGCGCTCATCGCGTGCCGCGTCGGTGGTGCACAAGCCCACATGGCTGAAGCCCGTGATCCCGGCATCGCGAGACGGGAAGTAGCGCCTGCCGCTGTGGTGCGGGTTGACCATGAGGTCGATCTTGTTGCCGGTGAGGTCCCTGAAATGCACGAAGGCCTTGACATGGCGCTGCTCGCACTCGTCAGGCGTTCCGGCGCGGACCTCGATGCCTCGGTTGCTGAGTTCTGCCGCGGCACGCTCCAGTTCGTCCGCGGTGCGCAGCTCGAAGCCGACGGTGTGGTCGGCGGGATCGCCCTCGAAATACACGAGGGTATGGTCCCGGCTGTCGCTGCGGAAATAGCTGGAGCCCGCCTCCTGGCGCACCATCTCAAGGCCGAGGATCTCGCGCGCGAAGCGGTCAGCCTGGCCCTTGTCACGCGTGCCCAGCCGCACATAGCGAATGTCGAGGAGATTGATCATGATCTTCTTCAGTCCAGCTTCAGGTTGGCGCTGCGAATGACCTGGCCCCATGCCTGGGTCTCGCGCTCGATCAGTTGAGTGAAGGCCCTGGGCGTCAGGCGCGGTGCCTCGTAGCCCAGCGTGCGGTAGCGCTCGACGACTTCGGGCCGGTCGAGTGCCTCGCGCAGGTCGGAAGCGAGCCGCTCGGTCAGCGCCGATGGAGTCGAGCCCGGGGCGAAGATGCCGGTCCAGGCGCTCACATCGAATCCGCGCAGGCTGGCAGACTCGGCAGTGGCCGGAATGTTCGGATACAGCGGGTCGCGCCTGGGGGCCGCCACGGCAATGAAACGCAGCTTGCCGGACCGCTCGAACCCGCCGGCACTCGCCACGCTGCCCAGGGCCCAGTCCACCTCCTTGTTCGCCACAGCGCCGTAGAGCTGGCCGAAGTCCCGGAACGGAATATGGCGCATGTTCAAGCCGCGCAGCGACTGCAGTTGCAGCGCGCCGATATGGCCGGGGCTGCCGACGAACCAGGATCCATAGGTCACGCCATCGGGGCGCGCGCTGGCCGCGGCGACCAGATCCTCGAGCGTGCGGTAGGGACTGTCGGG
>JBDLTM010000146.1:0-6139 GCA_039805805.1 Pseudomonadota bacterium
TGCGGGCCGGGGCAGCGCTGCTGCGGAACACATAGGCGCCCGACTTGTCGTCGCGGCCGAACTCGAGCAGGCCGCGCGCCTGAGCCTCCTCCAGCAGGTTGCCGAAGGTCTTGAAGCCGTAGTAGCTCTCGCTGAAGTCGGGCTTGCGGCGCTTGATCGCCTCCTTGAGCACCGAGGCCCAGATCTTGCCGCTGTCGCCGCGCTCGGCCACCAGCGCCTCGAAGGTCTCGGCCGCGATCTCGATCGCCTGCGTCCGTCGCTGCTCGAGCTTCTCGCGCCGCTGGCGCTCCTCCTCGGGAGAGCGCCGTGCCGCGGGCTGCTGCGCGTCGGCGGCCTGGCGGCGCGCGCGCTGGCTCTCGCGCACCAGGTCGTCGTAGAAGATGAACTCGTCGCAGTTGGCGATCAGCAGGTCCGAGGTCGACTGCTTGACGCCGACTCCGATCACCTGCTTGGCGTTCTCGCGCAGCTTGGAGACCAGCGGCGAGAAGTCCGAATCGCCGCTGATGATGACGAAGGTGTCGACATGCGACTTGGTGTAGCAGAGGTCGAGCGCGTCGACCACGAGCCGGATGTCGGCCGAGTTCTTGCCCGACTGGCGCACATGCGGGATCTCGATCAGCTCGAAGCTGGCCTCGTGCATCGCGGCCTTGAAGCCCTTGTAGCGCTCCCAGTCGCAGTAGGCCTTCTTGACCACGATGCTGCCCTTGAGCAGCAGGCGCTCGAGGATCTTCTTGATGTCGAACTTCTCGTAGTTGGCGTCGCGAACGCCGAGCGCAACGTTCTCGAAGTCGCAGAACAGCGCCATGCTGACCTGGTCGGGGGAATTGGCCATGAATGCTCCGGGAGACTGGATGACGAATCATCGCCGCAAACCCGCGCCCCTTGAAGACTCGCGCGGTGCGACAGTGAATTATTTGGCGGACGTTGCGCGATAGCGCTGCGCCAGCACCGAGCCCAGCAGCAGCTGCAACTGGTGGTAGACGATCATCGGCAGCACGATCACGCCCAGCCCGGGATGGCTGGCCAGCATCACGTTGGCCATCGGCATACCGTTGGCCAGGCTCTTCTGGCCGGCGCAGAAGAGCGCGACGATCTCGTCCTGACGCGACAGCCCGCGCCAGCGCGCCACCTGCCTGATGGCCCAGAACGAGAAGGCCAGCAGCGCCGCGACCAGCGCGAACAGCAGGGCCATGCTCGCGGGTGGATAGCTGGCCCAGGCGCCGGACCGGCTCGACTCGCAGAACGAGGCATAGACAATCAGCACGATCACGCCGCGGTCGACCAGGCTCACGCGCGCCTTGTGGCGCCGGATCCAGGGCTCGAGCCAGCGGTGCAGCGCCTGGCCGACGAGCAGGGGCAGCAGCAGCGTGGCGCAGACCTTGAGAACCGCATCGAGCCAGGACATCTGCTGTCCCGAAAGGCCGACCAGCAGGCTCATCAGCGAGGGCGTCACCACCATCGCGAGCAGCCCCGACAGCGTGGCGTTGAAGACCGCTGCAGCCAGGTTGCCACCCGCCATCGCGGTCAGCGCGACAGAGGATGTCATCGTCGAGGGCAGCGCGCAGAGATAGAAGAATCCGAGCCGCAGGTCCAGCGGCAGCCAGGAGGCGCTGAGCCAGAACACCAGTCCACCGACGAGCGGAAAGGCCAGGAAGGTCGTGCCCTGCACGAACAGGTGCAGCCGCCACTGTAGCGCGCCTCGGCGCAGCGCCTCGGGCGACATGCCAGCGCCATGAAGGAAGAACACCAGCATCACGCCCAGCAGTGTGACCTCGCGCAGATGAAGGAATCCGTCCCTGGCGCCTGGACCGGGCAGCAAGGTGCCGAGCAAGGCGGCGCCCAGCAGGGAGAGCATGTAGCCGTGACGTTGTGCGGAGAACAGGAGTTTTTTCATCTGAAAGCGTCTGCTGGCGAGCCAGCGTTGAAGTGCAGGCAAGCCAATCGACCAGCAGAAATTGCAGATTGGTAGTAGAATCCAGAATTCGCTGTGATTTGCTCACCTTTGCAGCGATTATTGCCTGACATGGTGCGCGGCCAGCCGCTTGCGTCGCCCTGCTCCCAGCCGATGCTACCGGCTCATAGTGCTGTCACATATATACCCTGCGGCGAGCCCCACTGCTGACCCTTTTCTCGCGGGGGTCAGCCCTGTATCCGTACCCATCAGTCGGCGGAAGTCCACGACCTTGGCGCATCTGCCGTACAGGCCTTGGAGCCTATAGTCGGCCGATTTCTATCTTTTATGACCACCACATTAGAAAAAACATTTCCGGTGGGCAAGTTTCTTGTCTCCCCACTCGCACGCTTCACCGAGGCTGGCGACTACACCGCCTCGCTGTCGATCCGCAGCGGACATGGCACTGGCACGCTGGACCGGGTATTCCGCTTCCTGCCCCGCTTTGCCTGCCGCCAGGACGCGCTGCAATACGCAGTGAACCAATCCACCGGCCTGCTGCCCGCGCAGCAAGCCTGAACCGATTTCAATCCATCCCCTCATAAGGAGCCCGATATGTCCAAGGAAGACCTGATCGAAATGCAAGGCAAGGTAGACGAAGTGCTACCCGACTCCCGCTTCCGCGTGACCCTGGACAATGGTCACACCCTGATCGCCTACTCGGGCGGCAAGATGCGCAAGAACCACATCCGCATCCTGGCCGGTGACCGCGTGACGCTGGAACTCTCGCCCTACGACCTCAACAAGGGCCGCATCACCTTCCGTCATCTCGAGCAGCGCTCGGGCGGCGCTCCGGCACCGCGCCGCCACTACCGCTGAGCAGGCCAGCAGGACATGGAGCGGCATCGAGCCGCTGCCATGTCCAGGCTCGAACCTGTGCCTTCGCGTCCCGGCACAGGCAGGAATCCGATCTGCCTGCCTTGCGCCAGCGGTCAAGGCCGGCCGAGCCGGAACCACAGCGCGTAGAGCGCGGGCACGAACAGCAACGTGATCACCGTCCCCACCGCGACGCCGCCGATCAGCACATAGGCGAGCGGGCCCCAGAAGCCGTCCAGGGTCAGGGGCACGAAGGCCAGCACGGCGGCCAGCGCGGTCAGGATGACCGGACGCGCGCGGTGCACCGCCGCCTCCACCACCGCGGCCCAGGCATCCATGCCCTCGTCCAGGTTGTCCTGCACCTGCTGGGTCAGGATCATGGTGTTGCGCATCAGGATGCCGGCCAGGCCGATCAGACCCAGCAGCGCGACGAAGCCGAAGGGCTGGCCGAACAGCAGCAGCGCCAGCGTCGCGCCTATCAGTCCCAGCGGTGCGGTCGCCACCACCATGAAGGTGCCCGAGAACGAGCGCATCTGCAGCATGACGAAGATCAGCATCAGCGCCAGCATGACCGGCTGCAGCTTCTGGATCGAGCCGTCGGCCTTGCCAGATTGCTCGACCGAACCGCCGATGTCGATCCGGTAGCCCCCGGGCAGGCGCTCGCGCAGCCCGGCCATGCCGGCCCATAGCTCCTGGGTCACGTCGGGCGGCTGGGCGCCGACGACGTCGGCGTTGACGGCCAGGAAGCGCTCGCGGTTGTAGCGCTTGATCACCGGATCCTCGTAGCGCACCTCGACCTGGCCGACCTGGGCCAGGGACAGCTTGCGGCCGTCCTGGCTGCGCAGCTCGATCTGGCCCGGCAGCAGCACGCCGCCGCTGGCGGAACGGTCGGCGCGCGCCTGCAGCTGGACGGTTCGGATGTCCTGGCGCAGCTCGGCCACCGGCACGCCACCGAGCTGGAACTGCAGCTGCTGCGCCAGCTCTCTAGGCGTCAGCCCGATCTGGCGCAGCCGGTCGAGGTCGGCGTCGAAATGCAGCACCGGCGCGCGCTCGTCCCAGTCCAGGTGGGTGTTGCGCGTGTGCGGGTGGGCGGCCATCAGCTCGCGCAGCTCGTTGCCGATGCGGCGCAGCTCGACCGGATCGGGCCCGATGATGCGGAAGCTCACCGGCCATGGCACCGGCGGGCCGAACAGCAGCCGGGTCACGCGCACCCGCGCCTCGGGGAACTCGCCCGCGTCGATGCGACGCTGCAGCTCGTCCATGATGCGGTTGCGCGCCGCCGCGTCGTGCCCGATCGCGATCAGCTTGGCAAAGGATGGATCGGGCTGCTCCGGGTTGGCCGAGATGAAGAAGCGCGGCGCACCGGCTCCGACATAGGCCGACAGCGTGCGCACCTCGGGCATTCCGGCCAGGATGGTCTCGAGGCGATGCACCGTGGCGTCGGTGCTGCCGATGGCGCTGCCCTGCGGCAGGTTGACGCTGACCAGCACCTCGGGCCGGTCCGAACTGGGGAAGAACTGCTTCTGCACCAGCTGGGCCATCGCGAACACGCTCAGGACCAGCAGCAGCACGGTGGCGGCGACCACCGTCTTGCGGTGCCGCACGCAGGCGGTGACCAGCGCGCGCAGGCGCTGGTAGAACGGGGTCTGGTACAGGCTGTCGCTGTCGTGCTGCTCGTAGCGCGGCAGCATCCTCACGCCCAGGTAGGGGGTGAAGGTGACGGCCACGCCCCAGGACACCAGCAGCGCAAAGGCCAGCACCCAGAAGATGTTGCCCGCGTACTCGCCGACGCCCGACTGGGCGAAGCCGATCGGCACGAAGCCGGCCACCGTGACCAGGGTGCCGAACAGCATCGGCGCGGCGGTGACGCTCCAGGCATGGCTGGCCGCGCGCACCCGGTCCCAGCCCTGCTCCATCTTCACGATCATCATCTCGATCGCGATGATGGCGTCGTCGACCAGCAGGCCGAGCGAGATGATCAGCGCGCCCAGCGTGATGCGGTCCAGATTCACGCCGGCGAGCTTCATCAGCAGGAAGGTCAGCCCGAGCGTGAGCGGCACCGCGATGCCGACCACCAGGCCGGCGCGCCAGCCGATCGCCAGCATGCTGACCGCCATCACCACCGCCACCGCGACCAGGAACTTGATCTGGAACAGCTTGACCGCCTGGCTGATGGCGTCGGTCTGGTTGGTCAGCAGGTTCAGCTCCATGCCCAAGGGGAGTCGGGCCTGCTCGGCGGCGACGAATTCGCCCAGGCGTTGGCCGAAGGCCAGGCCGTTCTCGCCCTTGGCCATCACCACGCCCAGCAGCAGCGCATCCTGGCCGCGGCTGCGCAACAGGTAGCTCGGCGGGTCCTCGTGGCCGCGGCGCACGCTGGCGATGTCGGACAGGCGGATCAGGCGGTTGCCGACGCGCAGCGGCAGCGCAGCCAGCCGTTCCGGGTCGGACAGGTCGGCCGCCACCCGCAGGTAGGCGCGCGGGCCGTCGAGCTCGAGCGAGCCGGCCGGCAGCAGATGGTTGCTGGCGTCGATGGCGTCGAACACCGCCTGCGGCGACAGCCCCAGGTTGTTGAGCCGCGCCATGTCGAAGTCGAGGAAGACGCGCTCGGGGCGCTCGCCGATCAGCAGCGCCTTGTGCAGGCCGGGCAGGCGCTGCAGACGGTCGCGGATCGCCTCGGCCTCGCGTGTCAGCTCGTGCAGCGGCAGGCCGGGCGCGGTCAGCGCCATCAGCGAGAAATAGACATCGCCGAAGTCGTCGTTGACCACCGGACCGATCACGCCGCGCGGCAGCCGGCCGGCCTCGTCGAGCATGCGCTTGCGCACCTGGTAGAACAGGTCGGGCACTTTCTGTCTGGGCGCGAAGTCCTGGAACTCGACCTGCAGGTCAACCCGGCCGGGCCGGATGGTGGTCTCGATCTTGTTGAGGTACTCCACCTCCTGGATGCGCTTTTCCAGCCGGTCCGCCACCTGGGACTGGATCTGCTCGGCGCTGGCGCCGGGCCAGACGGCCGAGACCACCACCACGCGCACGGTGAATGCCGGGTCCTCGGCCCGGCCCAGCGACAGGAAGGAATAGAGGCCGGCCGCCACGGACAGCAGGATGAAGAACAGCGTGACGGCGCGCTCGCGCACCGCGAGCGCCGACAGGTTCGGGAAGCTCATCGCGTCTGCTCCCGCACCGCCATGCCGGGGGTGAGCCGGTGCGTGCCCAGCGCGACGACCTGGTCGCCGACGGCCAGCGGGCTCTGGATGCGGGCCTGGCTGGGCCCGAGCTCGATCACCTGGACCGGCACGGCCTCTGCCTTGCCATCGACGACACGCCACAGGCGCGGACCGCCGGCGCGCTCATCGAGCGCGCCCAGCGGAACCTTCT
>JBDLTM010000147.1:0-6105 GCA_039805805.1 Pseudomonadota bacterium
TATTCAGGCGCATCGAGATGGCAATGGGTGTCGATCCACATGCCGCGATTGTCCTTCACCCATCCAGGACATCGGTTTTCCGGGGACGGTCGACGCCTTGGTGGCGTCGGCGTATGCTTGCCCCATGTATACCCCGCTCGTCCAAGACCTCACCATCCTGACCGGTGCCTCGCGCGGCATGGGGCTGGCGATGGCGCGCCAGCTGCTGCGCACCGGCCACCTTCTGCTGTGCCTCTCGCGCCAGATCAACCCGGAGCTCGAGCACGAGGCGCGTGCCGCCGGCGTCCACCTCGAGCAGTGGTCGCAGGACCTGGGCGACGCCGTCGAGGCGGCCGAGCGGCTTGAGCGCTGGCTGCACAGCCTGCATGCGCCGGCGATCGCCAGCGCCACGCTGATCAACAACGCCGGTCTGCTGCCATCCATCGTGCCGCTGCAGGACTGCCCGGCCGATGAGCTGGCCCAGGCCTTGCGCGTCGGACTGGAGGCGCCGATGCTGCTGAGCGGCGCCTTCCTGCGCGCGACCCAGGCCTGGGTCGACGCTGGCTGGCAGGGCGAGCGCAAGCTGCTCAACATCTCGTCGGGGCTGGGCCGGCGCCCGATGGCGTCGCAGTCGCCCTACTGCGCGGCCAAGGCCGGCCTGGACCATTTGAGCCGCTGCGTCGCGCTCGAGCAGGCCGGGCAGCCGCATGGCGCCAGGGTGGTGTCGCTGGCGCCGGGCGTGATCGCCACCGGCATGCAGCAGCAGATGCGCGGGGCCGATCCGCAGCGCTTCCCCGATCGCGCGCGCTTCGTGAGCCTGCAGCAGCAGGGCCTGCTGACCAGTCCGGAGCAGGCCGCCGCGCGCGTACTGGCCTGGCTGGATCGGCCCGATTTTGGCGACCCCGTGATAGCCGACCTGCGTGAATGAAACCGGACCCAAGCCCACCACAGGAGACTGGCCATGAACAAGATCGAACTGACCCGACTCAGCCCCGCCGACCCGCTGCGCTGGCTGGCGCTTGGCTGGCGGGACTTCCTGCGCTGTCCCTCGACAGGCCTGTTCTACGGCCTGTGCTTCTGCCTGATGGGCCACGCGCTGTGGCGGGTGTTCGAGTCTGCGCCCGAGTATGTGCTGGCGCTGAGCGCCGGCTTCCTGCTGGTCGGCCCCTTCCTCTGCCTCGGGCTCTATGAGGCCAGCCGCAGCCTGGAGCAGGGTCGCGCGCCCTCGCTGGCCGTCACGCTGACGGCCTGGAAGACCAACCAGGGGCAGATGGCCATCTTCGCAGGGGTGCTTCTGATCCTGGAGCTGATCTGGAGCCGCGCCTCGCTGGTGGTGTTCGCTGTCACCTTCAACACGCTGCCGTCGACCGAGAACCTGCTGGCCGAACTGCTGCGGCCGGAAAACCTGGAGTTCCTGCTGAGCTACACGGCGGTCGGTGCCGTCTTCGCGGGCCTGATCTTCGTCACCAGCGTGGTCTCGATCCCGATGATCCTGGACCGGCCGGTCGACGCGGTCACCGCCGGACTGACCAGCATGCGCGTCTGCGCGCAGAACCCGGGCGTGATGCTGCTGTGGGGCGCGCTGATCACGCTGCTGGTGGTGCTGGCGATGCTGCCCTGGTTCCTCGGCCTGCTGCTGGTCGGACCGGTGTTGGGTCACGCGAGCTGGCACGCCTACCGCCATCTGCTGCCCCGGCAGGATGCCAGCTGAGCGAAGGGCGCTGCGGACGCGGCTGCGATAATCACAGCCGTGTCCTGCCAAGGAGTCGTCATGTCCACCTACGTCGATGCCAGCCTGATCGCCGTTGACGGCGCGCTGCGCACGCTGTTCGCGCCGCACCGTGCCAGCCGCCCCACCCCCGTCGCACGCACGCTCGAAGCCGAGCCGGCCGAGCTGCCGGACGCCGACAAGGCGCTGTCGGCCGCGCTGATGCGGGTCAACCATGTGGGCGAGATCTGCGCCCAGGCGCTCTACACCTCGCAGGCGCTGGCCGCGCGCCTCGGGCCCGGCACGCCGCAGGAGCGCGAGCGCCTTGCGCGCCACCTCGAAGCCGCCGGCCAGGAGGAGACCGACCACCTGGCCTGGTGCAAGCAGCGCCTCGACGAGCTCGGCTCCCGCCCTTCGCTGCTCAATCCGCTCTGGTACGCGGGCGCCTTCGGCATCGGCCTGCTGGCCGGACGGCTGGGCCACGCGACCAGCCTGGGCTTCGTGATCGAGACCGAGCGCCAGGTCGAGGCGCACCTCGACAGCCACCTCGACCAGTTGCCGCCGCAGGACCACGCCTCGCGCGCCATCGTGCAGCAGATGAAGGACGACGAGATCCGCCACGCTGACGAGGCGCAGGCCGCCGGCGGCATCGGGCTGCCGGCCCCGGTCAGGGCACTGATGCGCGCCTCGGCCAAGGTGATGACGACGATCGCGCACCGCATCTAAGCGGACTGAAGAATGCAGCCCGGCCGGCCCCGTCAGGCTGCCTCGATCAGGTCGAAGCTGGTCGTGATCTCGGCCGTCTTGCCCAGCATGATGCTGGCCGAGCAGTATTTCCCGTGGCTGAGCTCGATCGCGCGCTCGACTGCTGCGGCCGGGATGTCCTTGCCGGTGACGGTGAAGTGCATGTGGATCCTGGTGAAGACCTTGGGCTCGGTCTCGGCGCGCTCGCTGCTGAGCTTGACGCTGCAGCCGCGCACGTCGTGGCGACCGCGCTTGAGGATCAGCACCACGTCGTAGGCGGTGCAGCCGCCAGTGCCGGCCAGCACCGTCTCCATCGGGCGCGGCGCGAGGTTGGCGCCGCCGTTCTCGGGGCGCTCGGCGTCGGGCGCACCGTCCATCATCAGCATGTGGCCGCTGCCGGTCTCGGCGAAGAAGCCCATGTTAGAGCGGGTGCCGGCGCCGCCGGTCCAGGTCACGGTGCATTCCATGAGAAGGGATCTCCAAAAAATTAGGGTTTTCGCTAAAAAACGCTTGCAAACCCAAAACCTAGGGTTTATACTAACGTCATTGTATGCAAGCAGACAGCGACAGACGCACTGCCTGCATCGCCCGGGGCCCAGGCTCCGCTGACGATTGTCTCCTCTGCCCTCTATGGGTGGTTCTAGCCCGGATCCACGATCCGGGCTTTTTTTTGCCCCCAGCTTCCAGCCGCTTGCCGCTGATGCCTTCAGGCCGGCAATTATGATGCGACTTTGGCCAGCAGGCTGCTGCCCTTCCCGACCGCCCTTGTTTGCGTTATCCGCCATCATGCCCCAGACGACCCCCGCCCTGAGCCCCGCCGACTATCTCAAGCTGACCCTGACCGCGCGCGTCTACGACGTCGCGGTCGAGTCGGCGCTGGAGCCGGCCCGCAACCTCAGCCAGCGCCTGCACAACAAGATCCTGCTCAAGCGCGAGGACCAGCAGCCGGTGTTCAGCTTCAAGCTGCGCGGGGCCTACAACAAGATGGCGCACCTGACGCAGGAACAACTGGACAAGGGCGTGATCTGCGCCTCGGCCGGCAACCATGCCCAGGGCGTCTCGCTGGGCGCGCGCAAGCTCGGCACGCGCGCGGTGATCGTGATGCCGACCACCACGCCACAGCTCAAGATCGACGCGGTGCGCGCGCTCGGCGGCGAGGTGGTGCTGGCCGGCGACAGCTATTCGGACGCCTACCAGGAGGCGGTCAGGCTGCAGCAGGAGCAGGGCCTGACCTTCGTCCACCCCTTCGACGACCCGCATGTGATCGCCGGCCAGGGCACGATCGCGATGGAAGTCCTGCGCCAGCTACAGGGCCTGGGATCGGACCGGCTCGACGCCATCTTCGTCGCCATCGGCGGCGGCGGCCTGATCGCGGGCGTGGCCAACTACGTCAAGGCGCTGCGCTCCGACATCAAGGTGATCGGCGTGCAGATGAACGACTCGGACGCGATGATGCAGTCGGTCGAGGCCGGCGAGCGCGTCAGCCTGCCCGACGTCGGCCTGTTCAGTGATGGCACCGCGGTCAAGCTGGTCGGAGAGGAGACCTTCCGCGTCTCGCGCGAGCTGGTCGACGGCTACGTCACGGTCGACACCGACGAGGTCTGCGCCGCGATCAAGGACATCTTCGTCGACACGCGCTCGATCGTCGAGCCCGCCGGCGCGCTGGCGGTGGCCGCGATCAAGAAGTACGTCGCCGAGCGCAAGACCCGCGGCGAGACCTATGCCGCCATCCTGTGCGGCGCCAACATGAACTTCGACCGGCTGCGCTTCGTCGCCGAGCGCGCCGAGGTCGGCGAGGAGCGCGAGGCGCTGTTCGCGGTCACCATCCCCGAGGAGCGCGGCAGCTTCCGCCGCTTCCTCGAGACCATCGGCAGCCTGCCGGGCGGCCCGCGCAACGTGACCGAGTTCAACTACCGCATCAGCGACGAGAAGGTCGCCCATGTCTTCCTGGGCCTGACCGCGCATGGCAAGGGCGAGAGCAGCAGGATCGCGGCCAACTTCGAGAAGCAGGGCTTCGCGGCGCTGGACCTGACGCACGACGATCTGGCGCAGGAGCATATCCGCCACATGGTCGGCGGCCGCTCCCCGCTGGCACAGGACGAGCGCCTGCTGCGCTTCACCTTCCCCGAGCGCCCGGGCGCGCTGCTCAAGTTCCTCAACCTGATGCGGCCGAACTGGAACATCAGCCTGTTCCACTACCGCAACCAGGGCGCAGACTATGGCCGCATCCTGGTCGCGCTGCAGGTGCCGCCCGGCGATGCCGAGGCCTTCGACGAATTCATCGCCAAGCTGGGCTTCCCCCATGTCGAGGAAACCCAGAACCCGCTCTATCGCCTGTTCCTGAAGGCCTGACCGGAACGCTTCAGCGCCTGGGCGGCAGGCTCAGGCGCTGGGTCGGCTCGCCGTCTGCCGGGCCGAGCAACGCCTCGCGCGCGCTGAGTTCGCGCAGCAGCAGGCCGTCGGGCAGGCTGGCGCCGATCCGGTAGGGCCTGGCGGGCTGGCCATCGGTGGCAATCAGGGCCGCGCCCCACCCCCCGGAATCGCGCACCACGCCGAGCAGCTGGTGGCGGCTTGCCTCGCTGGCTGGCGCCGGACCTGGAGCTGCCAGCGCCCCGCCACCGAGCCCGCGATCGACCGCCTGCGGATCGACCTCGAGGCGCTCGGCAGCCGGCGCCGGCACCGGATCGAGCCCGGCATCGCCCCAGAGGCGGGCGCCCCAGTAGCTGGCCGACAGGCCGGCCAGCAGCCAGAGGCCGGCAGCCAGCCAGCGCGGCGCGGATGAGGTGGCCAAGGCGGGGCGCAAGGCGCGGGGCAATGCACGGGAAGGGGTCATGGAGCCAGCAGTCCGATTGTCACGATGGGGCCTTATCATAGGGCTTTGTCATTGCTTTCATTTGACACCGGACACAGTCCAGGAGAGCCCCTTGTCACGCCAGCAGACCGTCATTTCCCATTTCCGCCATGTCCGCAGCGCGCGCGCGCGCGGTTTCACGCTGATCGAACTGATGGTGGTGCTGGTCATCATCGGCGTGCTGGCCGCGCTGATCGTGCCCAATGTGCTCGACCGCGCCGACGACTCGCGCGTGACGGCTGCCAGGACCGACGTCAACAACCTGATGCAGGCGCTCAAGCTCTACAGGCTCGACAACCAGCGCTTTCCGAGCAGCGAGCAGGGCCTGCAGGCGCTGGTCAGCAAGCCGTCCTCCATGCCCGTACCCGGCAACTGGCGCCCCTACCTCGACAAGCTGCCCAACGACCCCTGGGGCAATCCCTACCAGTACCTGAGCCCCGGCCTGCACGGCCAGGTCGACGTGCTGTCGCTGGGCGCCGACGGCCAGCCCGGCGGCGAGGGCCGCGACGCCGACATCGGCAGCTGGCAGTAAGGTCCGGCCCGCGATGCCGTCCCGCCAGCGCGGCTTCACGCTGCTCGAACTGCTGGTCGTGCTGGCCATCATAGGGATCGCCACGGCCGGGATCAGCCTGTCGCTGCCCGATGCCAATCCGCTCGAGCGCGATGCCCAGCGGCTGGCCGCGCTACTGGAATCGGCGCGCGCGCAGGCACGCTCCACCGCCACGCCGGTGCAATGGCGCGCCACCGCGCGCGGTTTCGAGTTCGACGGCAGCGGTTCTGCCACCAGCGCAGACGCTGTTCTGGCGGCGCGCGACTGGCTGGC
>JBDLTM010000148.1:0-6105 GCA_039805805.1 Pseudomonadota bacterium
CACCGACGTACCGACCGTGCATGCCAGGACGATGAAGGAAGCACTCGACCAGTGGGACATCATGCGCCAGCCCACGGCCGAGGTGAAGCAGTTCTACCAGGCCGGCCCGGGCGGTATCCCGACCCAGGTCGCCTTCAGCCAGGACAGCCGCTGGCCCAGTCTGGACCAGGACCGAGCAGAGGGCTGCATCCGTTCGATCGACCACGCCTTCTCGCAGGAAGGCGGCCTGGCCGTGCTGCACGGCAATATCGCGCTCGACGGCTGCGTGGTCAAGACCGCCGGCGTGGACGAGTCGATCCTGGTCTTCGAAGGCTCGGCCTTCGTGACCGAATCGCAGGACGAGGCGGTCGAGAAGATCCTGGCCGACGAGGTCAAGGCCGGTGACATCGTGATCGTGCGCTACGAGGGCCCCAAGGGCGGCCCCGGCATGCAGGAAATGCTGTATCCGACCAGCTACATCAAGTCCAAGGGCCTGGGCAAGGCCTGTGCGCTGCTGACCGACGGCCGCTTCTCGGGCGGCACCTCGGGCCTGTCGATCGGCCACTGCTCGCCGGAGGCGGCAGCTGGCGGCGCTATCGGCCTGGTACGCAACGGCGACCGCATCCGCATCGACATCCCGAACCGCAGCATCGACGTGCTGGTCTCGGACGAGGAGCTGTCCAAGCGCCGCGCCGAGCAGGATGCGCTGGGCTGGAAGCCAGCCAAGCCGCGTCCGCGCAAGGTCTCGGCCGCGCTCAAGGCCTACGCCATGCTCGCGACCTCCGCCGACAAGGGCGCGGTGCGCGACCTGTCTCTGCTCGGCGACTGAAGCCGCGCGACCGAAGCCTCATGCGGGCGCCTGGCGGCGCCCCGCCATGAAGCACACGCCGGCGCTGCCATCTGCAGGCGCCGGCACTTGCTCAGCTGGCGCTGCGCAATCTGGCATGATGATGGCCTGTCACCGCCTTTCACATGTCCCAGCCAGACTTCACCCCGCCCCAGCAGCGCGCCGCCTGGAAGCGGCTCCAATCCCTGTCCGAGCAGTCCCTGCCGCATCTGCGCGAGCTGCTCGCCGATCCCGCCGACGCGCGTGCCGCCAGCCTGCAGCTCGAGGCCGCCGGCCTGCGCCTGGACGCCAGCCGCCAGCAGCTCACCCCCGAAGTGCTCAGTGCCCTGCTCGACCTCGCACAGGAGTCGCGCGTGCTCGAGCAGGCCAAGGCCCAGCGCGCCGGCCTGCCCGTCAACGCGACCGAGAACCGCGCCGTGCTGCACATGGCGCTGCGCGGCGCCGACATGCCCGACGCCCCCTGGGGCTCGACGATCTCGGACGCCGTGCGTGCCGAGCTTTCACGCTTCCTCGATGCGGCCGAACGTATCCGCGACGGCCGCTGGCGCGGCCACCGCGGCCAGCGCATCGCCAACGTGGTCAACATCGGCATAGGCGGCTCGGACCTCGGCCCGCGCATGGCGGTGCAGGCGCTCGACGCCCATGCCTCCAGCGAGGTGCGGGTCCACTTCGTCTCCAACCCCGACGCCTGGGCGCTGCACTCGCTGCTTCGCTGGTGCCAGCCCGACAGCACGCTGTTCATCGTCCAGAGCAAGACCTTCACCACCCAGGAGACGCTGACGCTGGCGGCCTCGGCCCGGCGCTGGCTGGCCGAGCACGGGCTCGAAACCCCCGAGCAGCAATCCGCCCACCTGATCGCCGTGACCGCATCGCCCCAAGTCTCGGCCGCGCAGGGCTATGCCCCGCAGAACACCTTCGGCTTCTGGGACTGGGTCGGCGGGCGCTACTCGGTCTGGTCGGCCATCGGCCTGCCACTGGCGATCGCGATCGGCGCCGGTGCGTTCCGGGATTTCCTGGCCGGCGGCCACGAGATGGACCGCCATTTCTGGGAAGCCGCGCCCGAGCACAACCTGCCGCTGCTGATGGCGCTGCTCGGCGTCTGGAACCGCAACTTCCTCGGCTGCCCGACGCACCTGATCGCGGCCTACGCCAGCCGCCTGTTCCACTTCGCGCGCTTCCTGCAGCAGCTCGACATGGAGTCCAACGGCAAGAGCACCCATGTCGACGGCAGCGCGGTGCAGGTCGGCACCGGCCCGATCGTCTGGGGGGGCCTTGGCATCGAGGGCCAGCACGCCTACTTCCAGCTGCTGCACCAGGGCCAGCACCGGGTGCCGGTCGACTTCATCGGCGTCGAGAGCGAAGACACGCCGCTGCCGCTGGCATCCGAGCACCACCGCGTCGCGCTGCTCAACCTCGAGGCACAGGCACAGGCGCTCGCGCTCGGGCGCGACGAGGCCGCCACCGCGGCCGAACTGCGCGCATCGGGCCTGTCCGAGGCGCGCATCGCCGAGCTGCTGCCGCACCGCACCTTCCGCGGCAACGTGCCGAACTCGACGCTGTGGCTCAATGAGCTGTCGCCACGCAGCCTGGGCGCGATGGTCGCGCTCTACGAGCACAAGGTGTTCTGCCAGGCCGCGATCTGGGGCATCCACGCCTACGACCAGTGGGGCGTCGAGCTCGGCAAGACCATGGCCCGGCAGATGGAGGAAGCTCAGGCCTGATTTTCAGGCAGCAGCGCTGAACCGGCGCGCTGCCTTCGGGCCGGCCCGAAGGGAACGGGACGGCACAAACAGAAAAGCCTGCTAATGCAGGCTTTTCTGTCTGGCTGAACCAGGAATTCTGGTTGCGCGGGCAAGATTTGAACTTGCGACCTTTGGGTTATGAGCCCAACGAGCTACCAGGCTGCTCCACCGCGCGTCAAGAATTAAATTGTAGCACGAATTACTCGGCTGCCGGTGCTTCAGCCGAAGCTTCTGCGCGGTCGACCAGCTCGATCAGGGCCATCGGGGCGTTGTCGCCGACGCGGAAGCCCATCTTCAGGATGCGGGTGTAGCCGCCCGGACGAGCCGCCGAGCGCGGGCCGATCACGTTGAACAGCTTGGTGACGACGTCGCGGTCACGCAGGCGGTCGAAAGCCAGGCGGCGGTTGGCCACGCTGTCGACCTTGGCCAGGGTGATCATGCGCTCGACGACGCGACGCAGTTCCTTGGCCTTGGGCACGGTGGTCTTGATGACTTCGTGCGTCAGCAGCGAGTTCATCATGTTGCGCAGCATGGCCTGGCGGTGGGCGCTGGTGCGGTTGAGTTTGCGGAGTCCGTTTCCGTGACGCATGGTAGTTTCCTTGTTTAAATAATCGCCCGCGGCCGTATCAGGTACCGCGAGGGGTCAGGGGGCAAAAACGATCAGTGCTTCTCGAGACCGGCCGGCGGCCAGTTCTCCAGCTTCATGCCCAGCGTCAAGCCGCGCGAAGCCAGCACTTCCTTGATCTCATTGAGCGACTTGCGACCCAGGTTCGGGGTCTTGAGCAGCTCGTTCTCGGTGCGCTGGATCAGATCACCGATGTAGTAGATGTTCTCGGCCTTCAGGCAGTTGGCCGAACGGACGGTCAGCTCGAGCTCGTCGACCGGACGCAGCAGCACCGGATCGACCTGCTGGGCTCCAGCACCCTTGGCGGCACCAGCCTCGAAGGCTTCGCTGCCTTCCAGTTGGGCGAAGACGGCGAGCTGCTCGACCAGGATCTTGGCAGCGGCACGCACGGCCTCTTCCGGACCGACGGCACCGTTGGTCTCGATCTCGAGCACCAGCTTGTCCAGGTCGGTACGCTGCTCGACACGGGCGTTCTCGACCGCGTAGCTGACGCGCTTGATCGGCGAGAAGGAGGCGTCCAGCAGGATGCGGCCTATAGCGCGCGTAGCGTCATCGCCACGGCGGACGTTGCCCGGCACGTAGCCACGGCCCTTCTCGACCTTGATCTGCATGTCGAGCTTGGCGCCAGCCGAGAGGGTGGCGATGTGATGCTCGGGATTCAGGATCTCGACGTCGTGCGGGGTCTGGATGTCGGCAGCCGTGACGACGCCAGGGCCGTCCTTGCGCAGGCTCAGCGTGACTTCGTCGCGGCCGTGCAGCTTGAACACCACGCCCTTGAGGTTGAGCAGGATGTTGACGACATCTTCCTGGACGCCATCGATCGAGGAATACTCGTGCACCACACCCGCGATCGTCACTTCCGTCGGCGCATGTCCCACCATGGAGGACAGCAGCACACGACGCAGGGCATTGCCCAGCGTGTGGCCGTAACCGCGCTCGAAGGGCTCGAGCACGACCTTGGCCTTGTTGGCGGTCAGTTGCTCGACGTTGATGTTCTTGGGTTTGAGCAGGTTATTCAGCATTCGGACTTCCTTCAATACCCTCGGCTCGTTACGCCGATAAGGCCGATGGAGCACAAATCCCGGACCCCGCAGCTGGGCGGAATCCGGGGACTAGATGGGCTCGCGATTAACGCGAGTACAGTTCGACGATCAGCGATTCGTTGATGTCGGAACCGAACTCGTCGCGGTCAGGCGACTTCTTGAACACGCCTTCTGCCTTGTCGGCAGCAACTTCCACCCAGGCGGGGAAGCCGATCTGCTTGGCCAGTTCCAGGGCTTCGATGATGCGAGCCTGCTTCTTGGACTTCTCGCGCACGGCGACGACGTCACCAGCCTTGACCGAGTAGGACGGGATGTTGACGCTCTGGCCATTGACCTGGATCGCCTTGTGCGACACCAGCTGGCGTGCTTCGGCGCGGGTGGAAGCGAAGCCCATGCGGAAGACGACGTTGTCCAGGCGCGACTCCAGCAGACCCAGCAGGTTGGAGCCGGTGTTGCCACGGCGACGGTCGGCTTCGGCGAAGTAGCGGCGGAACTGGCGTTCGAGCACGCCGTAGATGCGCTTGACCTTCTGCTTCTCGCGCAGCTGCAGGCCGAAGTCGGAGGTGCGCTGGCCCGAGGTGCGGCCGTGCTGGCCGGGCTTGGTGTCGAACTTGGCCTTGTCGCTGATCGAGCGGCGGGCGCTCTTGAGCAGCAGGTCGGTGCCTTCACGGCGGGAAAGTTTGGCCTTGGGGCCGAGGTAACGTGCCACGTTGATTTCCTGATTTAACTGCCGCGAACCTGGGCTCGCGGGAGGCTTCCGCAACAGAGTGCCGCGGAGGCGGTGGTCTTAACGACGAACACCACCGCAGGTGGGCTGCGGTGGCGACCAAAACAAAAGCCTTGGATTATAGCGCTTTCGCGCTGATCAACAAGTGATCAGATGCGACGACGCTTCTGCGGACGGCAGCCGTTGTGCGGCACCGGGGTCACATCGGAGATCGAGCTGATCTTGATGCCCAGTGCGCCCAGGGCGCGGACCGAGGACTCGCGACCAGGACCGGGACCCTTGATCTCGACGTCCAGGTTCTTGATGCCCTGTTCCATCGCGGCGCGACCGGCGACTTCCGAAGCAACCTGGGCTGCGAACGGGGTCGACTTGCGCGAACCCTTGAAGCCCTGGCCACCCGACGAAGCCCACGACAGGGCGTTGCCCTGGCGGTCGGTGATGGTGATGATGGTGTTGTTGAACGAAGCGTGGACGTGCGCGATGCCGTCGGCAATGTTCTTGCGAACCTTCTTGCGCACGCGGGCTGCGGCGCTGGATTGTTGCTTAGCCATGGTAATCCTTCAATCCGGTTTATTTCTTCAGCGACTGGGCTGCCTTGCGCGGGCCCTTGCGGGTACGTGCATTGGTCTTGGTACGCTGACCGCGGACCGGCAGGCCACGGCGATGACGGAAACCGCGATAGCAGCCGATGTCCATCAGTCGCTTGATGTTCATCGTGGTCTCGCGGCGCAGATCGCCTTCGATCGTGAAGGTGTTGACCTGGTCGCGAACTTTTTCCAGTTCGGCGTCGCTCAGATCCTTGATCTTCTTGGTGTAGTCGATGCCACAAGCTTCGCAGATCTGGCGGGCGCGGGTGCGGCCGATGCCGAAGATCGCAGTCAGGCCGATTTCGGCGTGCTTGTGCGGCGGAATGTTGATACCAGCAATACGTGCCATGGTGGTCCTCTAAACGTATCAGCCTTGACGCTGCTTGTGTCGCGGGTCGGTGCAGATGACGCGCACGACACCATGGCGACGGATGATCTTACAGTTGCGGCACATTTTCTTGACCGAAGCCGAAACTCTCATGTCATTCTCCTGAAGAAATCTCAAAACTCTTTACTTGGCGCGGAACACGATCCGGGCACGCGTGAGGTCATAAG
>JBDLTM010000149.1:0-6094 GCA_039805805.1 Pseudomonadota bacterium
GTGAAGCAGAACAACGACGGCATCCTCTTCCTGTTCAAGAAGAACAAGGTCAGCTTCTTCCACGGCCGTGGCTCGTTCGCGAAGGCCGTCGAGGGCGGCTACGAGATCAAGGTCAGCGGCCAGTCCGAAGAGACCCTGGTGGGCAAGCAGATCATCGTCGCCACCGGTTCGAACGCGCGCGCTCTGCCGAACGTCCCGTTCGACGAGGTCAACGTGCTCTCCAACGATGGCGCGCTGCGCGTCGGCGCAGTGCCCAAGAAGCTGGCCGTGATCGGCTCGGGCGTGATCGGCCTGGAGATGGGCTCGGTCTGGCGCCGCCTGGGCGCCGATGTCACCATCCTCGAGGGCCTGCCGACCTTCCTGGGCGCGGTCGACACTCAGATCGCCCGCGAGGCCAAGCGCGCCTTCGACAAGCAGGGCCTCAAGATTGAGCTCGGCGTCAAGGTTGGTGAGATCAAGTCGCTCAAGAAGGGCGTCTCGATCGCCTACACCAGCGCCAAGGGCGAGGAGCGCACGCTCGAGGCCGACAAGCTGATCGTCTCGATCGGCCGCGTGCCCAACACCGACGGCCTCAATGTCGAAGCTGTCGGCCTGCAGCTCGACGAGCGCGGCGCGATCATGGTCGATGGCGACTGCAAGACCAACCTGCCTGGCGTCTGGGCGGTCGGCGACGTGGTGCGCGGGCCGATGCTGGCGCACAAGGCCGAGGAAGAGGGCGTTGCCGTGGCCGAGCGCATCGCCGGCCAGCATGGCCATGTCAACTTCAACACCATCCCCTGGGTCATCTACACCAGCCCCGAGATCGCCTGGGTCGGCCGCACCGAGCAGCAGCTCAAGGCCGACGGAGTCGAGTTCAAGGCTGGCACCTTCCCCTTCCTGGCCAACGGCCGCGCTCGCGCGCTGGGCGACACCACGGGCATGGTCAAGTTCCTGGCCGACGCCAAGACCGACGAGATCCTGGGCGTCCACATCGTCGGCCCGATGGCTTCCGAGCTGATCTCCGAGGCCGTGGTGGCGATGGAGTTCCGTGCCAGCGCCGAGGACATCTCGCGCATCTGTCACGCTCACCCCTCGCTGTCGGAAGCGACCAAGGAAGCCGCGCTGGCAGTCCACAAGCGCACCCTGAACTTCTGATGGGGCGCTGACGGTTGATGGACGACAAGAACGCATCCGGTTCGGGCTTCGGCCCGGTGAGGCTGGCCTACGAGGCCGAGCTCAAGGCGCGCGGCTACCTGAGCGATCCGGCCCAGCTGCGCGCGGTCGAGGCGCTCGAGCGCTGCGCGGCCGAGTGGTCGCACTTCAAGCGGCGCCGATCGAATGCGCTCAAGAAGTTCATCAACCGCCTGCCCATCCCGCAGGGCGTCTACATGTTCGGCGGGGTGGGGCGGGGCAAGAGTTTCCTGATGGACTGCTTCTACAACGCAGTCCCGCTGCGGCGCAAGACGCGCCTGCATTTCCATGAGTTCATGCGCGAGGTGCACCGCGAGCTCGCCGACCTGCAGGGCACGGTCAATCCGCTCGACGCGCTGGGCCAGCGAATGGCCAGGCGCTATCGCCTGATCTGCTTCGACGAGTTCCACGTCGCCGACGTGACCGACGCGATGATCCTGTATCGCCTGCTGGAGGCGATGCGCAAGTACGGCATCGGCATGGTCACGACCAGCAACTTCCATCCCGATGGGCTCTATCCGAACGGCCTGCACCGCGACCGAATCCTGCCCGCGATCGAGCTGCTCAAGGCGGACCACGAGGTCATCAACGTCGACAACGGCACCGACTACCGGCGCCGCACGCTCGAGCATGTCAGGCTCTACCACTGCCCCCTGGGCGGCGGCGCGGACGCCGAGATGAAGATGGCCTTCGAGGAGCTGGCCGAGGTCCATGACGAGGATCCTGTGCTGCACATCGAGGCGCGCGAGATCCGCGCCCTGCGCCGCGCTGGCGGGGTGGTCTGGTTCGACTTCAAGGACCTGTGCGGCGGACCCCGCTCGCAGAGCGACTACCTCGAGATCGCCAGCCAGTTCCACACCGTGCTGCTGAGCAACGTGCCCTACATGCCGGTGAGCCTGGCGTCGCAGGCGCGCCGCTTCACCTGGCTGGTCGACGTGCTGTACGATCGCCGCGTCAAGTTCATCCTGTCGGCGGCGGTGCCGGCCGAGGCGCTCTATACCGAGGGGCCGCTGTCGCACGAGTTCCCGCGCACGGTCTCGCGCCTCAACGAGATGCAGTCCAGGGAGTACCTGGACATGGAATACCGCGAGGTCGACACCTCGCTGAGCTGATGGTTCAGCCGGCCTGAGTGGCCGGCGCCTTCATCAGAAGATCTTCCACCAGGGATCGGTGCGCGGCTTGAGCTGGCGCCCCTGCGCCTCGGCGGCGGGGAAGTTCTTCTCCAGCACGCGGCGGGTGTCCTGCGCCAGGTCCTGCATGCCGAGCGCCTCGTAGGACCTGACCATGATCGAGAGAGCCTGCTCGGCGGCCGGAACGCCCTGGTAGTCGGTGAGCGCCAGCTGGGCGCGGTTGATCGCCGCCAGATAGGCGCCACGGCTGAAGTAGTAGCGCGCCACGTTCACCTCGGACTCGGCCAGCGAGTTGACGACATAGGTCATGCGCGCGCGCGCATCGGCCGAATACTTCGAGTCCGGGAAGCGCTGCACCAGCTCGCGGAAGGACTCGTAGGAGATCTTGGCCGCCTTCTGGTCGCGCTCGGACAGGTTCTGCTGCGTCATGCCACCGAACAGACCCAGGTTGTCGTTGAAGTTGACGATGCCCTTGAGATAGAGCGCGTAGTCGAGCGCAGGGCTGACCGGGTGCAGCTTGATGAATCGGTCCAGCGTGACGACCGCCTGCGCCTGCTCGCCGTTCTTGTAGTGCGCGTAGGCTTTCTCGAGCTGGGCCTGCTGGGCCAGCGGCGTGCCGGCGGCGCGTCCCTCGAGCTTCTCGAACAGGGCGATCGACTTGTCGAACATGCCGGTGCTGCGGAACTCCATCGCCTCGGAGTAGATCTTCTCCGGACTCCAGCCGGCGGTCTCGTCGACCGGTTTCGGGCTGGCGCAAGCCGACAGCAGGGCGGCAGCCAGCAGGGCCGCCAGGCTGGGGCGCAGAGGCGACACAGCGGATAATCGGGACAGGAACATCGTGCGAAAACCTTTGCAGCAGCGGGAATATCGGATTGTCTGAACAAATTATATCGACCCCCCCACAGGAGTCGGCCAGGGCGGCCTGGACTGCAGCCGAGGATGTCGACGAGCTTGAGACGGGCTGCGAGAGGCGCAGCTTCATTGTCGGTGCGCAGGAGCATGGGCTCAGGATAGACAAGCTGCTCGCGCAGCGTTGTCCCGAGTTTTCCCGTGCCCATTTCCAGCATTTGCTGCAGGACGGCGCCGTGCTGCTGGGTGCTCGCGTGCTGTCCAAGGCATCGGCCAAGGTCAGGGCTGGCGAGATGGTCGAGGTCGAGTTGCGTCCGACGGCGCAGGCGATGGCTTTCCAGCCCGAGAGCCTGGATCTGAGCGTCGTCTACGAGGACGAACACCTGATGGTGGTCGACAAGCCTGCCGGGCTGGTGGTCCATCCTGCCGCAGGCAACTGGAGCGGAACCCTGCTCAACGGCTTGCTGGCCTATCACTCGGCGGCGGCGACGCTGCCGCGCGCAGGGATCGTGCATCGGCTCGACAAGGATACCAGCGGACTGATGCTGGTGGGCAAGACCCTGCAGGCCTGCACCGCGCTGGTCGAGATGATCGCGCAGCGCCGGGTGCACCGCATCTACGTGGCGCTGGCCCACGGCGAATGGCGCGGTTCCGCCGAGCTCGAAGTCGAGCGCTGGATCGGGCGCGATCCTCGCAACCGACTCCGCATGGCCGCGCTGGCCGCCGGCAGCAGCGGCGCGCGCGAGGCGCGCACCACGATCCGCCTGCTCGACAGTGCGCCAGGCTTCTGCTGGGTCGGCTGCAAGCTGCACACCGGGCGGACGCACCAGATCCGGGTCCACATGGCCAGCCTCGGCCACGCTCTGGTCGGGGATGCGGTCTATGGCGGCAAGCCTTTGCTCGGCCTGCAGCGCCAGGCCCTGCACGCGCATCGGCTCGCTCTGCTGCATCCGATCACGGGGCAGCCGCTGGCTTTAGAATGCCCCTTGCCGTCCGACCTGGCGCAGGCGGTCGAAAAGGCGGGACTGCATTACAATCTCGACCAACTCTGGCAGGTCCAGCCTACCTGATCCAGCCCCAGCATGGCGCCGCCCAGCCGGCTGCAAGCCCCGCGAACCGCGGGCCTATCCGTTTACCCGTCCCGCATTCCCGGAACCAGCACCATGAACACCGCGGATGCTCGCCGCATCCTCGAAGCTGCGCTGATCTGCTCGCCCGAGGCCTTGAGCCTGCGCGAGCTGTCGGCCTTGTTCGAGGGTGCGCTGTCCCACGATACCCTGCGCCGCCTGCTCGCCGAGCTGCAGCGCGGCTGGGAGGGGCGCGGCATCGAGCTGGTCTGCGTGGCCAGCGGCTGGCGCTTCCAGAGTCGGCCCGAAGTCGCCCCCTTCCTGGAGCGGCTGCGGCCCGAGAAGCCGCCGCGCTACAGCCGCGCGGTGCTCGAGACGCTGGCCATCATCGCCTACCGTCAGCCGGTCACGCGCGGCGACATGGAGGAGATCCGGGGCGTGACGATCAATTCGGCCATCATCAA
Source organism: Pseudomonadota bacterium (assembly GCA_039805805.1). Classification (GTDB taxonomy): domain Bacteria; phylum Pseudomonadota; class Gammaproteobacteria; order Burkholderiales; family Burkholderiaceae_C; genus Malikia. Next base: position 4,681 of record JBDLTM010000149.1, read on the forward strand.
GCAGCTCGAGGACCGGGGCTGGATCGAGGTCATCGGCTATCGCGAGACGGTGGGGCGCCCGGCGCTGTTCGCGACCACGCGCGCCTTCCTCGATGACCTCGGCCTGGCATCGCTCGATCAGCTGCCCGGCCTCGAGCCTGGAAGCGAGGCTGCCGATGCGCTGGCTGCGCTGGCGGCGCAGCAGCAGGCCGACCCGCTACCCGAAGCCGCAGCCCAGGGGCACAATGACAGTGCTGTGCCGCAACTGATGATGGCGCCCAACACAGACCCGCATGGGTGAGCAAGACAAATGAAACACAAGCAGCCAGAACACCCAGAATTCCCGGTCCACGCCACTGCCGGCGAGCCCGACGCCGATCAAGCCCCAGCGGTGCTGGAGCAGCAGCTGTTCGCCGACCTGGTCTCGGGCGAATTCGACGCCGAGCAGGAGACAGCAGCCGAAGCTGACGGCAAGCGCGTGCTGTTGCCGCAGCCCGACGCCCCCAAGCTGCACAAGGTGCTTGCGCAGGCGGGCCTGGGCTCCCGTCTCGAGATGGAGCGCATGATCCAGGACGGCCGCGTCGCCGTCAACGGCGAGGTCGCCCACCTCGGCCAGCGCATCCAGCACGGCGACCAGATCAAGGTCGACGGCCGGCTGGTGCGTGTTCGCATCGCGCCGCCGCCGCCGCGCGTGCTGGCCTATCACAAGCCGGCCGGCGAGGTCGTCACGCATGACGATCCGCAGAACCGCCCGACCGTCTTCCGCCGCCTGCCGCGACTCTACAGCGGCAAGTGGCAGTCGGTCGGTCGTCTCGACCTCAACACCGAGGGCCTGCTGCTGTTCACCGATTCGGGCGAGCTGGCCAACAAGCTGATGCATCCTCGCTTCGGCCTGCAGCGCGAGTACGCCGTGCGCGTGCTCGGCGCGCTCAGCAACGAGGAAAAGCAGCGCCTGCTCGACGGCGTGCGCCTCGACGACGGCATGGCGCAGTTCGAGAGCATCGAGGACGGCGGTGGTGACGGCGCCAACTGCTGGTACCGCGTGACGATCTCGGAAGGGCGCAACCGCGAGGTGCGCCGCATGTTCGAGGCGGTCGGCCATGCGGTGAGCCGCCTGATCCGGATCCGCTATGGCGCGGTCGTGCTGCCGCGCGGTCTGCGCCGCGGCGTCTGGACCGAGCTCGACTACCGCGACATCGAGCGCCTGACCATGGCCGCCGGCATGCGCCGCAGCGACGAGCAGGCGCAGGAGGCCGCGCGCAAGGCCGGCCGCAGCCAGGCGCAGCGTCGCAACAAGGGGCAGGGCCCGCGCCCGGGCGCGCCCAAGCTGGTCGAGGGGCCGGCGATCTCGCGCAGCAGCGGCCGCGCGATCCGCGCGCCGCGCGACCATGGCCAGCATGACGACCAGGCGCCGCAGGGCTATATCGTATAGCCC